>JBBTPF010000115.1:0-8791 GCA_038066295.1 Candidatus Methylomirabilota bacterium
CGGGACTTTCAGATCCCAAGCGCCCGATCGGCTCGTTCCTGTTCCTCGGGCCCACGGGCGTGGGCAAGACGGAACTCGCGCGGGCGCTCGCCGAGTTCCTCTTCGACGACGAGCGGGCGATGATCCGCCTCGACATGTCCGAGTACATGGAGAAGCACACCGTGGCGCGGCTGATCGGCGCGCCGCCGGGATACATCGGCTACGAAGAGGGCGGCCAGCTCACCGAGGCCGTCCGCCGTCGTCCGTATTCCGTCGTGCTGTTCGACGAGATCGAGAAGGCGCACGCGGATGTGTTCAACGTGCTGCTCCAGCTCCTCGACGACGGGCGGCTGACCGACGGCCACGGGCGCACCGTGGACTTCCGGAACACCGTCGTCATCATGACGTCGAACCTCGGCAGCCACATCTTCCGCGAGTACGAGAAGCCCGAGAAGGTCCGGCCGCTGCTCATGCAGGAGCTGCGGAACACGCTGCGCCCGGAGTTCCTCAACCGGATCGACGAGATCGTGATCTTCGCGCCGCTCGGGCGCGCGGAGATCGCGCGGATCGTGGAGATCCAGCTCGGCCACCTCCGGCGCCGGCTCGAGGCCAGGCGGATCGATCTCGAGGTGACGGACGCCGCGAAGGCGCTCCTCGGCCGCGAGGGCTACGACCCGACGTTCGGCGCCCGGCCGCTCAAGCGGACGATCCAGCGCCTGGTCCAGGACCCGCTCGCGCTCCGCCTGCTCGAGGGCGAGTTCAAGGACGGCGACACGGTGACCGTCGACGCCGAGGGCGAGGCGCTCGCGTTCCGGCGCGGCGTGACGGCGGACGTCGTAGACTGACCGGGCGCGCATCCCCGCCTCGAGCGCTTGCACGATCTCCAACGCCATCCGGTGCTACGATGCGGTCATGCAAGAGCGTGCGCCGCTGGCAGCCCAACTCGAAGACGTCGCCCGGCGGTTTCCGGAGCTCGACCTCCTCGTCATGTTCGGCTCGACGGCGCGCGGGGCCGGCCATGGCGGGAGCGACGTCGACCTGGGGCTGCTGTCCCCCCTGGCCACGTCCGCGACCCGCCAGGAGTTGGAGGTCGCCTTCGCCCGCGCCGGCCGGCGCCGGGTGGACCTCGTGGACCTTCAGGAGGCCTCCCCCCTCCTACGCTTCGAGATCGCGCGCGACGGCGTTCTCGTCTGGGAAGGGCGACCGCACGCTTGGCAGGACTTCAAGGCTCGGGCGATGGTGGACTGGTGGGACTGGAAGCCCATGGCGGAGCGCTTGCAGCGGGCCGCGGCGCGCCGGCTGGCACGCCAGGTCGAGCATGGTTCGCCCTGAGGTCGCCCGGACCAAGATCGCCCGGGCGGCCGCCTGGCTCGACGACGCCGAAGAGATCCTGCGGCGGCCCCGCGAGGAGTATCTCGCCGATGTCCGGCGCCGCGATCTCGCGGCCTTCTATCTATTTCTCGCGGTCCAGGAATGTATCGACCTGGCCGTCCACTGGATCGCCGACGCGGGTTGGGCACCGCCGGACGAGGCGGGCGCGGCGTTCGACGTCCTGGCCGACGCCGGAGTCATTGACCGGACGCTGGCCGACGCCCTCCGGCTCGCCACCGGCCTTCGCAACCGGATCGCCCATGGCTACGGCCGCGTCGAGCACCGGCGGATCTACGATGAGGCGCCGGAGGGGCTCGCCGCCCTTCGACGGTTTCTCGACGCCTTGAGCCGACAGATCCCTGTCTGATCGGACTAACCTCGCGTGGGTTGTCGCGAGGGTCACCCACGCTTCCCGGCTTGTGATTCGCGATCAGGCACTCTTCCCCACGGTTCTTGGACTGCTTTACGATTTCGTGTAAAGTAAAGCGCGGACCAACGAATCATTGGAGTGGGAGGAACGAGTGGCACATCTCACATTGTCGTCTAAGAACCAGATCGTGCTTCCTAAAGAGGCTCGGCAGGCGATGGGCGTCAGGGGCGGAGACCAGATCTTGGTCGTGGTGAAAGGACGCGTGACCCTGCTGCTACCCAAGCCCCCCACATATGCCAAGGCCCTTTCCGGGAGTGGAAGAGGACTCTACCCCAAGAGATACCTTAAGACGGAACGCAGGTCGTGGTAGGTGCTGCCGCTCTGGAGGGCTTTCTCAAGAAGCACAGAAAGATCGGCTTGGATTCGAGCATCCTGATTTACTTCATCGAGGCCGACCCTGTTTATGGGCCGCTCGCAAACAAACTGTTTGAGTGGATGGAGGCGGGAAGGGTCCAGGGGATCTGCTCGGCGCTCACTCTTTTGGAGGTGTTGGTTCAGCCATATCGGAGAAACGATGAGGAACGGGTGGGCCAGTTCTACGGGCTGCTGACAACCTATCCCCACCTCACCTGGGTCGCGCTTTCCCTGGAAATCGCCGACCTCGGGGCCCGGCTCCGGGCGACGTACCGGTTGAAGACTCCCGATTCGATCCTGCTCGCGACCGCGTTGAATTCCGAAGCCACCGGGTTCCTCGGAAACGACGCCGACTTGAAACGCGTCACCGAACTTGACGTGTTGGTGCTGGGCAAGTAGTCAAGGCTCAAGCCTGACCTGCTTTGTCTCTGTACGTCTGCTCCCGGGAGCCCCTTCGATCGATCCGGCGCGTCTCACAGGATCCGGCCTCGTCCACCGGCAGGAGCTGTTCCACCGGCGCGCCGTGGCGTGAACCCGATCTTCGCCGCCGCGCTAAAGGTCCAGGCCTTCTGTCGAGAGCGCGGATGGCGGTTCCGCTTCATCGGCGGTCTCACGGTGCAGCGCTGGGGCGAGCCCCGCCTCACCCAGGACGTCAACCTGACGCTGCTCACGGGCTTCGGAACGGAAGCGCCGTACGCGGAACTCGGCCCGCTTCTCACGCTCAAGGAGGAAGCCGAGAGCGCCGAGCGACTCCGGGCCGTGCTCGACCGCGCCCGCCGGTGACGCTCGGCGCCTGAATCCACGCCGCGAGATGCTAACATCATAAGCGCGTGACCTCGTCCCGCCGGCTGCACCCCGCGTGGATCGTCCTCGGCGCCGTCACCCTCTGCATGCTGGCCGGGACGGGGCTCCGCTCGGTCTTCGGCGTCTACATCAAGCCCATGGAGGCGGAGTTCGGCTGGGGCCGCGGGGCCCTCTCCGGGGCCGCCGCCGTCTCCCTGCTCCTCCTCGGCGCCGCGGGGCCGCTCGTCGGCCGGCTCGCCGACCGCTGGGGGCCCAGGCGCGTGATCCTCGTCTCGCTCCTCCTGCTGGGGGGAGGCTCCATCGGCGCCTCCTACGTGCGTGAGCTCTGGCACGTCTACGTCACGACGGGCCTCTTCATGGCGCTCGGCGCGGGCGGCCTGGCGATGACGACGGGCACGACCGTGGCGGCCCGCTGGTTCGAGGCGCGGCGGGGTGTCGCCATCGGCATCTCCGCCGGCGGCATGTCGGCCGGCCAGCTCGTCGTGATCCCTCTCGCCACCGCGCTGACCCTCTGGTTCGGCTGGCGCATGAGCTTCCTGTGGCTCGGCGTGGGGCTCCTGGTCTTCGTGCTGCCGGTCGCCTTCCTGCTCGTCCGCGACAATCCCGAGGACCGCGGAGTCCGGCCGTACGGCGCGAGCGGGCCGGCGCAGACGGCGGCGCAGGCCGCGGCCGTCCAGAAGGCCGAGCGCGTCCCGGTGAGGGAGGCGATGCGGGTGCCGCAGTTCTGGCTCCTGATGGCGACGTTCTTCGTGTGCGGCTACACGTCCAACGGCATGGTGCTCACCCACTTCATGCCCCACGCGCTCGAGCACAACTTCAGCGAGCTCGAGGCCTCCACCGCCCTCGGCGTGATGGGCGCGATGAACGTGCTCGGCACGGTCGGCTCGGGCTGGCTCTGCGACCGGTTCGGCCGCCGCGGCCCGCTCGCGACGTACTACTTCGTGCGGGGTCTCTCGCTCCTCTTCCTCCTCTACGTGTGGGACGCGCCGTCGCTCCACGTGTGGGCGGCGGTCTTCGGGCTGAACTACATCTCGACCGTGCCACCGACGACGACGCTGACCGCGAACATCTTCGGGCGCTATTCGGTCGGCGAGCTGTCGGGCTGGATCTTCTTCTCGCACCAGGTGGGCGCCGCGCTCGGCGCCGCGCTCGCCGGCTGGATCTACGAGTGGACCGGCGCCTACACGATCGCGTTCGCGTCCGCCGCGGGCATGGGCTTCCTCGCCGCGGGCATGGCGCTCGCGATCCGCGAGGAGCCCATCCGGTCGCGGCCCGTCGGCTCGCCCGCCCCCGCCGTCTCCTGAGCGCGTGCGCTACTTCGAGGATTTCGCGCCGGGCGACGTGATCGAGCTGGGCAGCCGGACGATCACGAAAGAAAGCATCGTCGCCTTCGCCCGGGAGTTCGACCCGCAGCCGTTCCACACCGACGAGGCGGCGGCGACGCGCTCGATCTACGGGGGCCTGCTGGCGAGCGGCTGGCACACGGGATCGCTGGCGATGCGGATCCTCTACGACGGCCTCCTGAAGAACACCGCGAGCCTCGGCTCGCCGGGCATCGACGAGCTGCGCTGGCTCAAGCCCGTGCGCCCCGGCGACACGCTGGCGCTGCGGATGACGATCCTCGAGACGATCCCGTCGCGCACCAAGCTCGACCGCGGACTGGTCCGCTCGCTCATGGAGATGCGGAACCAGCGTGGCGAGATCGTGCTGACGATCCGGGGCCTCTCCCTCCTCGGCCGCCGGCCGGCCTGAGCGGCAGCGTGTGAGTGACAGTCTCCGTGGTGCCGTCGGAGTCGTATTCGCCGCAGTAGGACCTACGCCGAGAAGCCCAGGGCGAAAAGCAGGGCGGCACGGACCTCGGACATGCGGGTCCGGTCGAGCGTGGCCACGAGGCCGCCGATCTTCGCCCTGGCGACCGTGATGGAGACGTACAGAGAAGACTTGGACGCGCCCAGGATGTTACCGCGAGTGAATCGGCGTAAGGATTCCCGACTCGGGAGCGTTCCGTGAGGAGCTATCGCGCGATCGCGTGGGAGCCGCGCCGCGGGTCGGCGCCGGCCCAGCGCGTGCCGTCCGGCCCGACCCGGACCGCGCACACCGCGCCCGCGCGCCACTCCCAGTCCGGCCACTCGGCCACCTCGTGGCCGAGGGCGCCGAGCGCGGCGCGCGTGTCGGCGGGGATGCGGCGCTCGACCTCCACCTTGCCGGGCGCGATGGCGTGCGGCCAGAACGAGTCGGGGAAGCTGCGCGAGGCAACGCGGGGCGCCTCGATCGCGCGCTGGAGCTCCATGCCGAAGACGGTCGCGTTCAGGAACACCTGGAGCATGGCCTGCTGCTGGACGTCGCCGCCTGGCGTGCCGAACGGCATGAGGAGCTTGCCGCCGGCGAACGCCATCGCCGGCGCCGGCGTGAGCCGCGGGCGCTTGCCCGGGGCCACGACGCTCGGGTGCGCTGGGTCGAGCCAGCCCTGCGAGCCGCGGGGCGAGACGACACAGCCCACGCCCGGGACCACCGGCGAGTCCACGTTCGGATCGCTCGGCGTCGCCGAGAAGCCGTTGCCCGCCTCGTCCACGACCGCGACGTAGCTCGTGTCGAGTGCGCCGGTCGTCCCGCGGGCGCGCGCCGGCTCCGAGCCCCCCGCGAGCGGCAGCGCGGCCTCGCGGTGGCGCGCCGCGGCCAGGCGATCCGGATCGCCGGCCGGCGGCATGTCGGGCCACGCGCGCTCCCGCACGAGCGCGCGGCGCGCCTCCGCGTACGCCTTCGAGAGCAGCCTCCCCGCGGGGACCTTCACGAAGTTCGGGTCGCCGTAGTAGGCGTCGCGGTCGGCGAACGCGAGCTTCACGGTCTCCACGAGGCGGTGGAGGTAGGCGGGCGAGTTGTGGCCGAGCCCTGCCAGGTCCACGCCGTCGAGCAGGTCGAGCATCTGGAGGAGCACCGGTCCCTGGCACCAGAACCCACACGCGGCAACTTCGTAGCGGCCGAACGTGGTCGTCAGGGCAGGCCCGATCTCGACGCTGAACTCCGCGAGATCGTCGTAGACGAGCGGTCCGCCCTCGGCGCGGTGGAACTCGACGATGCGCTTCGCCGTCTCGCCGCGGTAGAACTCGTCGCGCGCCGCGCGGATGCCGACCTCGCGGCTCCCGCCCGCGCGCGCCTCGGCGCGCGCCATGCGGCGGAGCGTCTCCCCGAGCTCGCGCTGGACGAGGACCTCGCCGGTCCGGTAGGCGCGCCCGTCTTTCAGATAGAGCGCGGACGACGTCGGCCAGCGGCGGTACTTGTCGGCGTTGGCCGCCATCTGATAGGCGGAGAACGTCGAGACGGGGAAGCCGCGCTCGGCGTGCTCGGTCGCCGCCGACACGACGTCGGCGAAGGACATCGTCCCCCAGCGCCCGAGCGCCGTCAGCCAGGCGTCCGGCGCCCCGGGCACCACCGTGCGCGGCAGGCCCGGCGGGATCTGCCCCTGGTGCTGGTCGCGGAAGTACGCGGCGCTCGTCGCGCGCGGATAGGGGCCGACGCCCGAGACCTGGAACGTCTCGCCCGTGCGCGCCGTGTGGACGAGGATCGGCGCCACGCCGGCCACGCTCACCATGTCGGGATGGACGACGCCGAGGACAAACCCTGCGGCGACGCCCGCGTCGATCGCGTTGCCGCCGGCCGCGAGCGCGCGCGCCGCCGCTTCGGAGGCGAGCGCGTGGCCCGCGGCGACCGCCCAGCGCGTGCCGATGACCTGCACCGTGGCGGTCGGCGCGTGCGCGGGCGCCTTCTGCTGGGAGGAGACGGAGTCGAGGCTCATGCGGGGGCCGTCCCCTCGCCCGGTCCAGCGATGGGCGTCGACGATCCGGGCCGGAACCAGCCCCGCAGACCGGGCACGAGATCGAACTCGAAGGCGGGCCTGGGCCCCGGCGCCGTGAAGTTCGCGCAGTGCACCTTAATGAAACTGCCCGACTCGGTGACGTGCACGAACGCCCAATCCTCGGAGTGACGATGCACGGCAGCCGAGCTGGTTGGCTTCCTGCCCCCCGGCCTCTTCCTCTTCCTCTTCCCACTCAAGATCCGCCTCCTGGACCTTCGAGGCTTTGTACCACGCTGAACGATTTGACGCCAATAACGCCATCGTTCGCATACAGCCTGAATTCATAACCCCCCGGCCCTTCAAACACAGCTTCTTCGACCTCGAACACAAACTGGGAGAACGCGTTTCGGTCGTGAATCGCCACGCCGAACGACATGCGCTCACCGATCACGGCGAGATCGTCGAGGCGCCTGAGCTCGATCTGAACCTCATAACGCCCCTCGGCGTCGGTCAGCCATGCGTAGATGTAGAACGGGCCCCGCGCCCATGGAAACCGTTGGGCGCGAATGCTGTGGAAGAGGCGGATGAGACTCACCTGCTGCGTGCCCTCTTCACTGGGCGCGACATCGCACAGGAGCATCGCGCTGACGACCGGCCGCACCTGACTCATCGCATGCGAGCGTAGCTCGACGCGAAGGCCAGCAGAATGCCTCAAATCCGATACGTCGCCGTTGGTATGATAGCCGTGAGCGTGAAACGCCCATGCAGGCCCGAGCGTTCTGGAAAGCCGTGACCCTGGACCGCGCCGATTTTCTCGATCGGCTAGTCGCTCTCTTGACCGAGCACGCGATCCGCTTCTGCGTCGTCGGCGGACAGGCCGTCAACGCGTACGCGGAGCCCGTGGTCAGCTTGGACCTGGACCTTGCCGTTGCGGTCGACCAGCTTCCCCGGGTGGAGGCACTCCTGCGTGACGCCTTCACGGCCGAGGGGTTCGAGCACAGCCTGAACGTTTCGGAGCGCGGATCCGATCTCCGGGCCCAGATCCAGACCGACCCGCGATACTTCGCCTTCGTGGACCGGGCCGCGGTTCGTGACGTCCTGGGCCTCCGACTACCGGTCGCGGCGCTCGAAGACGTCCTCCAGGGAAAGGTCTGGGCGGTGACGGACACCTCCCGCCGGCCGAGCAAGCGCCAGAAAGACCTCGCCGACATCGCGCGGCTGATCGAGGCTCATCCAGAGCTGCGCCGGCGGGTCCCGGCCGACATCCTCGCGAGGCTGGAGGCGTGAGCCCGCCGCTCATCGGCGTCACGACCGCCGTCACCGTGGACAAGGTCCCCGAGCGCGCGTACGTGAACGCGGCGTACCTCGACGCGGTCCAGCAGGCGGGGGGCGTGCCCGTGCCGCTGCCGCCGCAGCTCGGCGCCGCGGCGCGCACGGCGTTGTGGCCGCAGCTGGACGGGCTCGTCCTCACCGGCGGCGGCGACGTGGACCCCGCGCGCTTCGGCGAGCCGCGCCACCCGACGGCATCCGACGTCTCGCCGGCGCGCGACGCGCTCGAGATCGAGCTGGCCCACCTGGCGCTCGAACGCGGCATGCCGCTCCTCGCGATTTGCCGCGGGCTGCAGGTGCTGAACGTGGCGCTCGGCGGGAGCCTCCACCAGGACATCCCGAGCGAGCCCGGTGGGCATCTCGACCACAGCCAGAAGGCGCTCCAGCAGATGCGCCGGAGCCAGCTGGTGCATCACGTGAAGGTCCAGGAGGGCTCGCGCCTCGCGAAGATTCTCGGCACGCTGGAGGTGGACGTGAACAGCTTCCACCACCAGGCGCTGAAGGCGCTCGGCCGCGGCCTCACGCCCGTCGCGTGGTCACCGGACGGGATCGTCGAGGGCGCCGAGATGCCGGACGGCGGGCGCTTCGTCGTCGGCGTGCAGTGGCACCCGGAGGATCTGGTCGGGCACGATCCGGCCGCGCGCAACCTCTTCGCGGCCCTGGTCGACGCAGCGCGGAAGGGCGGGACGCGCTAGCCGTGGTGATTCATGATCGCCGCCCCCGGGGGTGGG
>JBBTPF010000116.1:0-1228 GCA_038066295.1 Candidatus Methylomirabilota bacterium
GTCGCCGGCACCACCGCGCGGTCCATGAGGAGGGCTACCAGGTGGATCGACAACCCGACGGCATGCTCCGGTTCCGGCGCCCCGACGGACGACTCCTGCCCGAGGTGCCGCCTCCCGCGGCGATCCCCGCCGATCCCGTCCAGGCCCTCCGGGCGCGGCACGAGGCGCAGGGGCTCCGCCTCCACGCGCGGACGGCGAGCCCTGGTTGGCTGGGAGAGCGCCTGGACGTGGGCTGGGCGATCGACGTCATGCATCCGTTGGCGGGGTAGACGCCCCGGCCGATCGGCAGCCGATTTCGTAGTAAGGGCAGGAAGAACCTTGCCCTCGTTCACGGACAAGCCGGGCGCGACCAGGCCGAGAGCGACGGGGGTGGGCAGACACGAGCCGTACCTCTGGGTCTACGACAAGGAGGGCGGCGACATCCGCGGCTCCAGTCCACGCGAAGCTCTCCGGTTGTTGACAAGCGTCCCTCCATGTAGTCCGCTCGTCCGATCAGGGAGGGACCCGTGAAACCTGCGCCGTTCGTCTACCACCGACCCGCCTCGCTCGCCGAGGCCTTCGACCTGCTCGATCGCTACGGGAACGACGGTCGTATCCTGGCGGGCGGCCAGAGCCTCGTCCCCGTTCTCAACATGCGTCTGGCCACGCCCGCCGCCCTCATCGACATCAACCGCCTGCCTGGCCTCGATGGCATCGGGCTCGAGCCCGAGGGGCTCGTCATCGGCGCGCTCTGCCGCCACGCGGCCGTGGAGGCCTCGCCGCTCGTCGCCCAGCACGCCCCCTTGCTGGCCCAGGCCATGCCGCACGTGGGGCACCTGGCGATCCGCACGCGGGGCACCGTCGGGGGCAGCATCGCGCTCGCCGACCCGGCGGCCGAGCTGCCGGCGTGCCTGATCGCCCTCGATGCCACCGTGCGGGCGACCCGTCGCGGCGGCGCCCGCGACATCCCGGCCGCCCGGTTCTTCCGCGGCATCTACACCACCGCCCTCGAGCCGGGCGAGCTCGTCACCGCCGCCGTCATCCCGCCGATCCCGCGCGGCTGGCGCTCTCGCTTCGACGAGCTCGTCCGGCGCGCGGGCGACTACGCCCTGGTGGGGCTGGCGGCTCACGGCCGCGTCGCCGACGGGGCGCTGGCCGAGGTCCGGCTCGTCTTCACCGGCGTGGGGCCGACCCCCATGCGAGCGGCCGGCGCCGAGGCAGCGCTGGCCGGCCGCCGGCCCGACCCGCG
>JBBTPF010000117.1:0-1598 GCA_038066295.1 Candidatus Methylomirabilota bacterium
AACCCGAGTACTTCCCGAAGAGGATCTTGTCCCCCGCCTTGACGTCGAGCGGGATTTTCTTGCCCTCCTCGGTGACCTTGCCGTTGCCGACGGCGATCACCTTGGCCTCTTGCGGCTTCTCCTTGGCGGTGTCGGGAATGATGATCCCGCCCTTCTTGGCCTCTTTCTCCTCGAGCCGCTCGACGAGGATGCGGTCATGCAGCGGACGAATCTTCATGGTTCCTCTGCCTCCTTCGTGGTTTGTGGATCCTGATCCGGGCTTCTTGGCGGTCGGCTTGGCCATTGGGCCCCGCTATCTATATACTCGCTTGTTAGCACTCAGTCGCGACGAGTGCTAATATTAGCGGCGCATCGCGCCAGAAGCAAGCGGAAAAATCCTGGAGGGTAAGAATGCCAAAAAGTATCTTTGTTTCAAATGCTTTGCCGGAGGAAGGGCTTGACCTGATTCCCAAGGACATCTCGGTCGACTACAACAGGAGCAATACCCCCCTCCCCCGAGAGGACTTCGTCCGGAGGCTCCAGGGCAAGGACGGGCTGATCTGCCACATCATCAGCACGATCGACGACGCGGTCCTGGCTGCCGCGCCGACGCTCAAGGTCGTCGCGAACGTGGCCGTCGGCTTCAACAACATCGACGTGGCGGCGGCCCGGCGCCGCGGTATCGTCGTGACCAACACTCCCGACGTGCTGACCGAGACGACTGCCGACTTCACCTGGGCGCTCCTGATGGCGGCCGCGCGGCGCGTCGTCGAGGCCGACCACTTCGCGCGCGGGGGCCAATGGCAGCGCTGGCAGTGGGATCTCCTCTGGGGGGCGGACGTCCACGGCAAGACCCTCGGCATCGTGGGCTTCGGGCGCATCGGCCGCGCCGGCGCGCGCCGCGCGACGGGATTCAACATGCGCGTCCTCTATCACGACGCGATCCGGGCCGACGCCGCCGCCGAGCGCGAGCTGCGCGCGACGTCCGTGGGCCTCGAGACGCTCCTGAGCGAGGCCGACTTCGTGACGCTCCACACGAACCTCACGCCCGAGACCCGCCACCTCGTGAACGAGCGCACGCTCCGCCTCATGAAGAAGTCGGCGATCCTCGTGAACGCCGCGCGGGGCCCGATCGTGGACGAAGCCGCCCTCGCGCGGGCGCTCAAGGAGGGCTGGATCGCCGGCGCCGGGCTCGACGTCTTCGAGGAGGAGCCGAAGATCCACCCCGGGCTCCTGCCGCTCGCCGCCGCGGTCCTGGCGCCGCACGTCGCGAGCGCCTCGCGCGACACGCGCCTGGCAATGGCCACCCTCGCGGTCCGCAACTGCCTCGCGGTGCTCGACGGGAAGCCTCCGCTCACGCCGGTCCCGTGATCGGGCCGGGGCCGTGATAGAGGTGGACGCGTGGTCCTCCTGACGCTCGAGCGCGTCACCAAGCGGTTCGAGGCCGGCGGGGCGCCGGCCGTGGACGACCTCTCGCTCGCCGTCGAGCGCGGCGAGGTCCTGGCGCTCCTCGGGCCCTCGGGCTGCGGCAAGACCACGACGCTCCGGCTCATCGCGGGCTTCGAGACGCCGGACGGCGGGCGGATCACGATTGCCGGCCGCGCCGTCGCCGACGCGCG
>JBBTPF010000118.1:0-13771 GCA_038066295.1 Candidatus Methylomirabilota bacterium
GAGCGCGGCGACCCGGGCGAATCGCTCCTCGATCGCCAGCCGGCGCCCGCGGCCGACCCCGCCGAGACGCTCGGCAGGGAGCGTGAGGCGAGATCCGTGTGGGCCGCGGTGGACCGGCTCGGGCCGCGGCAGCGCGCAGCGGTGATTCTCCGGGTGCGGGAGGAGCTGCCGACCGCGGAGATCGCGGCGGTGCTCCGGTGCTCGGAGGCGACGGTGAGGGTCCACCTGCACCGCGCGCTCGCGACACTCAGAAGGACGGTGGAGAAGAGCTGACATGGCGCCCGACGAACCCGAGCGGGATCTCGAGCAGTACCGCGACGTCCTCGATACGCTCGCGCGGACGGTTCCCACGCCGCCTGGCGTCCACTGGGGACGCTGGCGCGCCGAGCTCGGCGAGAAGCTGGAGGCGCGGCGGCAGCGCCGCGCGTGGTGGCGGACGTGGTGGCGTCGCCCCGTGCCGCTGGCGCTCTCGGCGGGCCTGGCGGGCGTGCTGCTCTTCTTCGCGGTGTGGGGAGGGCACCAGAACGGGACGGGCACGGATCTCGTGGCGCTCGAAGAGGCGGTGCTCGGCGGCCGGCTCGGCCTCCTCCAGCAGTACTCCGTCGTCGAGCGACTGGATCTGCTCGAAGAGCTGGACGTGATCGGGAACCTCGACCGGCTCGCCGGCGGGCGCCAGGGCTAGCGATGGCGCGGACGGCGCTCTGGCTCGCCGCCGCGCTGCTCTCGGCGCTCGGCCTCGTGGCCGCGCGTCCCGCCCGCGCGGCGGAGGCGCCCGACCAGCGGCCAGACGCGCAGATGCTCCTCGACCTCGAGCTCCTGAAGGAGACCGACCTCGCCCGCGACCGGAGCTTCCTGACGCGCATGCGGATCTTCGAGCGGCTGCGCGTCCTCGAGGCCTTGCCGGCGATCGAGCCGCAGACGCAGATGCCGCCCGCTCCCAGGGAGGTGAGGTGACCATGAAGGCCCGCTGGTTGCCTGGACTGCTCGTGCTGATCGCCATCCTGGCGCTCGGACTCCTGGAGGCCGCGTGGGGCCAGACCGCGCCGATCCCGGGGCTGGAGAAGCTCAGACCGGAAGAGCGCGCGATCGCCGAGAAGAACCTCGAGCGGTGGCAGAAGCTCACGCCGGAGGAGCGCGCCCGCGCGCTCGAGAACTACCGCCACTGGAAGTCCATGACGCCGGAGGAGCGGCAGGCGGCCCGGGAGAACTACCAGCGCTTCCGCCAGTTCTCCCCCGGGGAGAAGGGGCGCATCCTGAAGGACTTCCAGCGCTGGAACGAGCTGCCCGAGGCGCGGCGGCAGGAGCTGCAGAAGGCGTACGAGCGCTTCCAGGCCCTGCCGCCCGAGCGCCGCGAGCACGTCCTGCAGCGGGCGCGGCAGTGGGAGGCGATGTCGCCCGAGGAGCGCAAGCGCGTGCTCGAGAACCAGGAGCGCTGGCGGAAGATGAGCCCGGAGGAGCGCGAGAAGATCCGCGAGCGCTGGCGCCAGATGCCGCCCGAGGAGCGGGAGCGGATGCGCAAGCGGCCGCAGCAGCACGGCCAGCCGCCGGATCCCCGGCCGGCTCCAGGGACGCCGCGATGACGCCACGCGCATCTTTCTCGGGCCACCCACGGTTCATGCCGGGCGCGCGGCCCCCGCTCCAAATGACGCCACGCGCATCGCTCTCGGGCCACCCCCGGTTCATGCCGGGCGCGCGGCCCTCGCTAATGAGCCGCCTGGCGCGGGCGGTCGCGGCGGCAGCCCTCCTCGGCGGCTGCAGCGCCTCGGCGGCGACCGTCGCGGGCGCGCCCGCCGGCGACGCCACGCCGGCGCGCGTGACCGCGCCTCCATCGCGCGAGACGCGGCCCCACGACGACCGCCAGATCCTCCACGCGCTCAGCCGGCTGACCTACGGCCCGCGCCCCGGCGACCTCGAGCGCGTGCGCGCGATGAGTCTGCAGGCCTGGATCGAGCGCCAGCTCGATCCCGCGACGACCGACGACTCGGCGACCGAGCGCGCGCTCGCGGACCTGGCGACACTCCGGATGCCGATCCCCGAGCTCCTGCGCGAGTACCCCCGCCCCGACCGGAAGCTCCTCGAGAAGGTCCAGAGCGGCGAGATGACCCGCCAGGAGCTGATGGAGCGCTACCCGCTGGAGAAGCGGCCGTTCCGCATCGCCGCGGAGGCCCAGGCGGCGAAGATGCTCCGCGCGGTCTCGAGCGAGCGCCAGCTCCACGAAGTCATGGTGGATTTCTGGTTCAACCACTTCAACGTCTTCGCCCAGAAGGGCGACGTGCGCTGGTACGTGGGCGCCTACGAGCGTGAGGCGATCCGGCCTCACGCGCTCGGGAAGTTCCCCGACCTCGTGCGCGCCACCGCGCGCCACCCCGCGATGCTCTTCTACCTGGACAACTGGCTCAGCGCCAAGCCGGACTTCACGGTCCCCGTGGGGCCGAACCGCGGCCGGAAGGCCGGGCTCAACGAGAACTACGCGCGCGAGCTGATGGAGCTCCACACGCTCGGCGTGGACGGCGGCTACACCCAGCAGGACATCATCGAGGTCGCGCGCGCCTTCACCGGCTGGTCCATCGACCGGCCGCAGGTCGAAGGGCGGTTCGTCTTCCGGCGGCTCATGCACGACACGGGCGGAAAGACCGTGCTCCGCCAGCGGATCCCGCCCGGCGGCGGGGAGGAGGACGGCGACCGGGTCATCGAGATCCTCACGCGCCATCCCTCGACCGCCCGGTTCGTCGCGACGAAGCTCGTGCGCCGCTTCGTCGCCGACACCCCGCCGGAGGCGCTCGTCGAGCGCGTCGCGGCGACGTACCGGGAGACGGGCGGCGACATCAAGGCGATGCTCCGCGCGATCTTCGGGTCGCCGGAGTTCACGGGCGAGGACGCGTACCGCGCGAAGATCAAGAAGCCGCTCGAGTTCGTTGCGGGCGCCGCGCGCGCGCTCGGCGCCTCGGTGGACGCCCGGGGAGCGTTCGCCCTGGCGCGGGCGAGCGCCGAGATCGGCGAGCCGCTCTACGGGGCCCAGCCCCCGACCGGCCACCCGGACCGCGCCGAGGCGTGGGTCAACGCGGGCGCGCTGCTGGCGCGGATGAACTTCGCCCTCGCGCTTGCGGGCGGCCGCTACCCGCGCGTCGCCGTGGACCTCGGCCCGCTCGTGGCCGGCGCCGACCCGCGATCGCCCGACGCGGTGCTCGACCGGCTCCTCGCGACGCTCGTGGGTCAGGACGTAAACCCCGAGACGCGCGCGCTGCTGGCGGCGCAGCTCGCGAGCCCGCAGATCACGCGGCTCACGCCCGACGACCGCGGGCCGGCGCAGACCGACGTCGCCAAGCTCGCGGCGCTCGTCCTGGGCTCGCCCGAGTTCCAGAGGAGATGAGCGCGCCTATGTCAGGCCACCCGCGGTTCGAGCCGGGCTCGCGGGCCCCGCTACAACGGAGGTAGGCGATGGACCGCCGGACGTTCCTCAAGTGCGGCGCGTGCTCGCTCGTGGCGCTCGCCGGCCCGCCGCGGTTCCTCGTGCGCGCGGCGGCCGCGGCGGAGGCGAAGGGCAAGGTGCTGGTGGCCGTCTTCCAGCGCGGCGCCGTGGACGGGCTCAGCATGGTGATGCCGCACGGCGACGCGGCATACGCCGCGGCGCGGTCCTCGATCGCGCTCAAGCCACCGAAGCGCGGCGAGAGCGACCGGGCGCTCGATCTGGACGGCCTCTTCGCCTTCCACCCGGCGCTCGCCCCGCTGGTGCCCCTCTGGGAGAACCGCTCGCTGGCGGTCGTGCACGCGTGCGGCTCCCCCGACGCGACGCGCTCGCACTTCGACGCCCAGGACTACATGGAGACCGGCACGCCCGGCGTGAAGAGCACCCCCGACGGCTGGCTCGCGCGCGCGGTGAAGATGCGGCCCGCGAAGGCGGCGCCCTTCCGCGCCGTCGCCCTGGGCCCGGCGCTCCCGCGCGCGCTCATGGGCGACGTTGGCGCGATCTCGATGTCGTCCATCGACCGCTTCGACGTGCGCGCAGCGGCCGACGGCAACGGCGCCAGGCGCGGCTTCGAGTCGCTCTACGCCGCCGGCGTGCGCGACCTCCTCCACGGGACGGGGCGCGAGACGTTCGAGGCGGTGCGGATGCTCCGGAGCGCCAACGCCGGGTCCATCCCGACGGCGAACGGCGCCGAGTACCCGCGCGGCCCCTTTGGCGAGGCCATGCGACAGATCGCCCAGCTCATCAAGGCCGAGGTCGGCCTCGAGGTCGCCTTCGCCGACATGCAGGGCTGGGACACCCACGTCGGCCAGGGCGCCGAGCAGGGCCAGCTCGCCCTGCGCCTCCGCGAGTTCGCCGGCGCGCTCGCGGCGTTCGCCCGCGACCTCGGCGACCGGATGGCCGACGTCGTCGTGCTCACGATGTCCGAGTTCGGCCGCACCGTCGCGGAGAACGGCAACCGCGGCACCGACCACGGCCACGCGACGGCGATGCTGGCGCTGGGCGGCGGCGTCCGCGGCGGGCGCGTCCACGGCCGCTGGCCGGGGCTCGCGAGCGAGCGCCTCTTCGAGGGGCGCGACCTCGCCGTGACGACGGACTTCCGCGCGCTCTTCACGGAGGTCGCCACGCGACATCTCGGCGTGCCGGCGGCGCCGCTCTTCCCGGGCTTCACCGCCCCGCAGCCGCTCGGCGTGATGGCGTAGCGCCCCGTCCGTCCCCCCCGCCTGGCCGGACCGGGCCGCGTGCTACACTCGCCGCCGTGCCACGGCCCCAGCCCGGCATCCTGCCCGAGCCGAGCGCCCACGCGCTCTTCCTGGTCCTGCGGGTCCGCAACCCGAGGGCGAACGGCCCGGAGGTCGCCGGGGTCGCCGCCGGCATCCCGTCCCTCGTCGCGACGACAGGACGTCTCGATCGGCGGGCGAGCCTGGCCTGCACGGTGGGTGTCGGCCCCGAGCTCTGGGATGTCGCCTGCCCGCGCCGGCGGCCCAGAGGTCTCCGGCCGTTCCGGGCGATCGCCGCGGAGGGCAGGAGCGCCCCGAGCACGGGGGGAGACCTGCTGCTCCACGTCCTCTCGAAGCGCCCGGACCTGAACTTCGAGCTGGCGATGCGGATCATGCGCGCGCTGGGCGAGGCGGTCGAAGTCGGCGAAGAGGTGCACGGCTTCCGGTATCTCGATTCGCGCGATCTCACCGGCTTCATCGACGGCACGGAGAACCCCAGGGGCGGCAAGCAGCGAGCCACGGTCGCGCTGATCGGGGATGAGGACCCCGCCTTCGCCGGCGGCAGCTACGTCTTCACCCAGCGCTACGTCCACGATCTGAAGTCGTGGGCCGGTCTGCCGACCGGGGAGCAGGAGCGGGTCATCGGCCGGACGAAGAAGCGCAGCCAGGAGCTCCCGGGCACGGTCAAGCCGCCGACCGCGCACATCAGCCGGGTCGTGATCGAGGAGGGCGGCGAGGAGCTCGAGATCGTCCGGCACAGCTTCCCCTACGGCACGATGTCCGAGCACGGGCTGTTCTTCATCGCGTACACGCGGGATCTGGACATCCCGGACAGGATGCTGCGCAGGATGCTCGGCGCCAGCGGAGACGGGCTCCACGACCACCTGATGGACTACACGCGCGCCGTGTCCGGCGCGACGTTCTTCGCGCCGTCCCTGACAACGCTCAAGTCCCTGGGACGCCGGGCGGGCGAGGCCCGGCGAGAGGGAGGACACTCGTGAAGGCAGCCGCGGTCGTGGCGGAGATCCTCAAGCGCGAGGGCGTGCAGTTCCTCATCGGCTATCCCGTCAACCCGATCATCGAGGCCGCCGCCGAGGCCGACATCCGCACGATCATCGTGCGCCAGGAGCGGACCGGCCTGCACATGGCCGACGCGGTGAGCCGCATCACGTCGGGCGAGCGCATCGGCGTGTTCGCCATGCAGCACGGCCCGGGGACGGAGAACTCGTTCGGCGGCGTGGCCCAGGCCTACGGCGACTCGGTCCCGATCGTGGTGCTCCCCGGCGGCTACCCGCGGCGACTCCTCAACATCCCGCCCAACTTCAGCTCGTTCCTCAACTACCAGCACGTGACCAAGTGGGCCGAGCAGGTGGTCCTGCCGGACTCCGTGCCCGACGCCATGCGCCGCGCGTTCACCCAGGTGCGGAACGGCCGCCCGCGGCCCGTCCTGGTCGAGCTGCCCATCGACCTCCTCCGCGAGGAGGTGCCGGACGGCTGGACCTACACGCCCGCGCCGCGCCTGCGCACGGCGCCGGACCCGCGCGCCGTCGGCGAGGTCGCGGCGGCGCTGGTGGCGGCCGAGCGGCCGGTGATCTACGCGGGCCAGGGCGTGCACTACGCGCGGGCGTGGAGAGCGCTCCGGGAGCTCGCCGAGCTGCTCGAGGCGCCGGTGACGACGAGCCTCCAGGGTAAGAGCGCGTTCCCGGAGACGCATCCCCTGTCGCTCGGCTCGGGCGGCCGCTCGATCCCAAGACAGCTTCACCACTTCCTCGCGAACGCCGATCTGATCTTCGGCATCGGCTGCAGCTTCTCCACGACCAACTACGGTGTCGCCATGCCGAAGGGCACGCGCATCGTCCACGCCACGCTCGACCCGACCGACATCAACAAGGACCTGCGCGCGGAGCTGGCGCTGGCCGGCGACGCGGAGCTCACGCTGGAGGCCCTCCTCGCCGAGGTCCGCGACCGCCTGCGCGGCGGCCCGCGCGGCCGGGCCGCCGCGGTCACGCAGGAGATCAAGCAGATCAAGAGCGAGTGGCTCGCCCGGTGGATGCCGCGCCTCACCTCCGACGCGACGCCGCTCTCGCCCTACCGGGTGCTCTGGGACCTCATGCACAGCGTGGACGTCGCCAACACGATCGTCACGCACGACGCCGGCAGCCCGCGCGACCAGATCTCGCCCTTCTGGGAGCCGGTGGCGCCCCTCACCTACATCGGCTGGGGCAAGACGACGCAGCTCGGCTACGGCCTCGGGCTCGCGATGGGCGCCAAGCTCGCCGCCCCCGACAAGCTCTGCGTCAACGTTTGGGGCGACGCCGCCATCGGCTTCACGGGCATGGACTTCGAGACGGCCGTGCGCGAGCGCATCCCGATCCTCTCGGTGCTCCTCAACAACTTCTCGATGGCCATCGAGCTGAAGGTGATGAAGATCGCGACCGAGAAGTACCGGTCCACCGACATCAGCGGGAACTACGCCGAGTTCGCCCGGGCGCTCGGCGGCTGGGGCGAGCGTGTGACCGAGCCGGGCGCGATCGTGCCCGCGATCAAGCGCGCGATCGAGAAGACGCGGGAAGGCACGCCGGCGCTCCTGGAGTTCATCACCGAGCGGGCCGTGGACTTCTCGATCTTCTCCTGACGCCGGACTCAGCTACACTGACTACTGCAGCGAGGAGATGGACCGCCTGATCGACCTCCAGTCCCAGGAGCTGGACCGCGCCAAGCGCCTCACGCTCGTCTGGGAGATCCAGCGGAAGCTCGAGGTCGACGTGGCGCGGCCGATGCTCGGCTGGCGCAACGAGTACTTCGTGCAGTGGCCCCACGTCCGGAACCTCGTCCCGCACAACTCGCTCTACAACTACGGGCGGATGCAGGAAGTGTGGCTGGACCGGTGAACCGCCTGCGCCCTCTGGACCGCTATCTGGCCGTCAACGGGTTGCGGCTTCATCTGCTCGACTGGGGCGGTGACGGTCGCGTCCCGCTCCTGCTCCTGCACGGGTTCACCGGGCACGCGCACGCGTGGGACACGCTCAGCATCGCGCTGCAGCCACATTTCCATGTCTACGCCCTCGACCAGCGCGGTCACGGGGACAGCGATCCGGCCGACACCTACAGCGCCGTCGCGTCCTTCGACGACATCTCGGGTGTCGTCGACCGGTTCGGACTGACCTCGTTCGTCCTCGTCGGGCTCTCGATGGGGGGCCGGAACGCGATGTACTTCGCCTCCAAGCGGCCGGATCCGGTCCAGAAGCTGGTCGTCGTCGACATCGGTCCGGAGATCAGCAAGCGAGCCTCCGAAGCCCCGGCCGGACCTCCCGAGCCCGACGCCTGGGACAGCATCGAGCAGGCGGCGCAGCACCTGTATCGCGGGAACCCGCGCCCCGGCATCCACTACTACCGCTGGGTCGTGTCGCACAGCCTCCGGCAGCGCCCCGACGGCGCCCTGGTCTGGGCGTGGCATCCCAGCGTCAAGGAGCGGCGCTCCCAGCCTGACATCGACTGGTGGGCCGTCCTGCGAGCCATGGCGCCGCCGACCCTGGTGCTGCGCGGGGCGGACAGTCACGTCCTGGACCGCGACGTGGCGGAGCGGATGGCCAAGGAGCTACCGCGCGGCCGATTCATCGAGATTCCGCGGGCGGTCCACACGCTCCACGAGGACAATCCCGAGGCGGTCCTCGCCGCGCTGAAGGAATTCCTCGGGTTTTGATCTGGGAGGACGACCATGGGTGACATCGTGCGGGAGGCAGTCCAGAAGTACCGGAACTGGGGCAAGTGGGGGCCGGAGGACGAGCTCGGCACGCTCAACTACATCACGCCCGACGTCGTCCGGCATTCCGCCCAGATGGTCCGGCGCGGGGTGACGTTCTCGCTGGCCATTCCCTTCGACAACACCGGGCCCCAGATCAACCAGCCGCGCCGCTTCAACCCCATCCACCGGATGATCCTCACCGGGCCCGACTTCACGACCGGCGCCATCACGCGGCCAGGCGGGGTGGGCTTCGCCGACGACATGGTGATCATGGCGCTCCAGTGCGCGACGCAGTGGGACGCGCTCGCCCACTGCTTTCTCGACGGGCAGCTCTACAACGGCTACGACGCCAACCTCGTCGCGAGCCAGGGCGCCAGGCGGAACGGCATCGAGAAGATGGCCCGCCACATCGTGACGCGCGGTGTCCTCTTCGACATGCCGCGCGTCAAGGGCGTGCCGTGGCTCGAGCCCGGCTACGCCATCACCGCCGACGACCTCGACGCGGCGCTCCGCGTCCACAAGATCGGCGTGGGCACCGGCGACGCCCTCCTCGTCCGCACGGGGCAGATGACCACGTGCCGCCAGCGCGGCGGTTGGGGGGACTACGCAGGCGGCGACGCCCCGGGCCTCTCCTTCCACACCGCCGGTTGGCTCCACGCGCGTCAGATCGCCGCCCTCGCGACCGACACCTGGGGGATGGAGGTCCGTCCCAACGAGATCCCCGACACCTACCAGCCGCTCCACCAGGTGCTCATCCCCGGCATGGGCCTGCTCGTCGGCGAGATCTTCGACCTCGACACCCTCGCCGAGGACTGCGCGCGCGACGGGGTCTACGAGTTCCAGTTCGTCGCGCCGCCGCTGCCGATCACCGGCGCCGTGGGCTCGCCCATCAACCCGCTGGCGATCAAGTGACCCGCATCACCGTGACCGTCACGCTCTTCGCCGACCTGCGGCGCTTCCTGCCGCGCGGCGCCGACGGGCCGCAGCGCTACACGGTCCCTGAGGGCGCCACGCTGGCGGATCTGCTCGCGGCCGTTGGTGTCGCGCCCGGCGTGGAGCTGACCGCCGCGGTGGACGGTGAGCTGGCGGCGCGGGACACGCCGCTCTCCGACGGCGCCGACGTGATGCTCCTGAGCCCGATGGAGGGGGGATGAACGGCTACTCGAACAAGATCCTGCACGTCGATCTCTCCGACCGGACGACGCGCGTCGAGGAGCCGGGCGACGCCTTCTTCCGGCGCTACGCCGGCGGCCGCGGGTTCATCGCGCACTATCTCCTCAAGCACGTGCCGAAAGGCGCGGACCCGCTCGGGCCCGACAACGTCCTGGTCTTCGCCCCGGGCGTGATCACGGGCGCGCCCGTGCCGGGGGCGGGCCGCCACAGCGTCGGCGCCAAGTCGCCGCTCACCGGCGGCTTCGGCGAGTCGGAGTCCGGCGGCTACTGGGGCGCCGAGCTCAAGCGCGCGGGCTGGGACGCGATCGTCGTCCACGGGCTCTCGCCCACGCCCGTCTACCTCTGGATCAACGACGGCGCCATCGAATTCCGCGACGCCGCGCACCTCTGGGGGCGCGTCACCGGCGAGGTGGAGGAGGCGATCCTCGCCGAGCTCGGCGACCCGCGCATCCGCGTCGCCCAGATCGGGCCAGCCGGCGAGAGACTCGTGCGCTTCGCCTGCATCGCGAACGATCTGAACGAAGTCGCGGGCCGCACCGGGATGGGCGCCGTGATGGGCAGCAAGCGTCTCAAGGCTATCGCCGTCCGGGGCCGGAGCCCGGTGAAGATCGCCGACCAGCCGGGGCTGCTGGCGATCGCCAAGTGGGTCTCGTCCACCATGGACGAGAAGCACCGCTCCTTCCACGAGCTCGGCACGGGCGCCGCCATGCAGGGCAAGAGCCTCGAGGGCGGCATGCCCGTCCTCAACTACCGCCTGGGGGCCGCCGACACCGTGGCCCAGGTGGACGCCATCGCGGTGCGCGACCAGGTGCGCGTCAGGATGGGAGCGTGCTACGCGTGCTCGGTGCGCTGCAAGAAGGTCGTCCACATCGAGCAGAAGGAGGCGGCCGCACGCGAGGCGGCGGAGACCGCCTATAAAGGTCGCGCGCGGGTAGGCGTCGATCCCCTCGGCCGCTACCGCGTGGACCCGCGCTACGGCGGCCCGGAGTACGAGTCGCTCGCCGCGCTCGGCGTCAACCTCGGGCTCGACGATCTGATCGCCATCTGCAAGTCGAACGAGATGTGCAACGCCCTCGGGATGGACACGGTCTCGCTCGGCGCCACGCTCGCGTGGGCGATGGAGTGCTTCGAGAAGGGGATGCTCACGCTGGACGACACGGGCGGCGTGCCCCTGCGTTTCCACGACGCCGACGGCGTGGTGAACCTCGTCGAGATGATCGCGTATCGTCGCGGCGTCGGCGACCTCCTCGCGGAAGGCTCTCAGCGCGCATCACAGCGCATTGGTCGCGACTCGGGCGCCTTCCTGACGACGGTGAAGGGGCTCGAGATGGCGATGCACGACCCGCGTCACATGCCGGTGATGCGCGCGTCGTACCTGCTGGCGCCCACGGGCGGCGACCACATGCGCCAGACCGGCAACCGCAACGGCCTCCGCAACCAGGTCGGGCTCTGCCACTTCCTCGCCTACGAGAACGATCAGACGCTCGCCATCCTGAGAGCCGCCACCGGGTGGGACGTGACGCCCGAGGAATTGGTGGCCACCGCCCACCGCGGGCTGACGCTCGCCCGGCTCTTCAACCTCCGCGAGGGCTTCGGCCGCGCCGACGACCGGCTGCCGCCGAGGTTCAGCGAGCCGCTACCGAAGCACGCGGGGCTGACCCGCGAGCAGCAGGACAAGATCGTCACCGACTACTATGTCGAGCAGGGCTGGGATCCGGCGACGGGCGTGCCCACGGCGGAGACCCTCCGCGCGCTCGACATCGCGGAGGACGCCGCGCGCGCGGTGTAGCGGCCACCGCGCCGTCTGGATCAGGACCTGCGAGGGCTCGACTCCACGGACAGGTCGAGCGCGGCAGCGAGGGCTCGATTCAACTCCCGCAGCTTCTCAGAGGACAGCGTCGCGACGAACTGTGTGAGCCTGCTCTTGAACATCAGCGTCAGGAAGTCGCACCGAACCGCGGAGGCTTTTGGGAGGCCGTCCTCGGGCCCGAGGACAACCTCCGTCGTCAACCCGAGAACCTGCGAGTAGATGGGCGCGCAGATGATGGTCGAAATATCATCGTTCTCCGCGACGAACGCCCGGGAAACCACGATGTAGAACCCTGGCTTCCCACCCCGCTCCGGGACGCGCTCCCGTGTCCTGTAGATCTCGCCGCGCGTCACGGCCGCGCCTGCTCCCCGATGAGCAGGCGCGCCTCCCGCGCAAGCAGCTTGCGATTCCTCCGGAAGATCTCTCGCTCCCGCTCCTCGATGATCCGCCGGTGCCTCCGCTCGGCGAAGTCTCTGAGCGCTGCCCGGACGAGGGCCGAGCGTGTTCGGCGCCGGGGTTCGCCGGCTGTCAACTCGTCAAGGAGCTTCAAGGTCGAGTCGTCAACAGTTACAGCAATAGTTTTCATATTACGAACTATATGACTAGCGCATAGAGTGTTCAACCGGAAAATGACGTTGCCGGGTGCTCCCGTAGTGGGCGTTGCTCAGCCCGCCGGCCACGCCGCCTCGTGCGTCCCGAGCGGCACCGCGGGGCGGGACCAGAAGGCGGGCGTCTCCGACAGCCGCGCGGCGGGGACGACGTGGCGGAGCCGCCCGAACGGCGTGTCGGACTCCGCCAGCAGGTCCTCGATGTCCGCGAGCGTGAGCTCGGGAGTCCGCCGGCCGTCCACGCGGCCGAGCGCGTCGACCCAGCGCCCCGTCTGGGCGAGCGACACGCGCACGAGATAGCTCCCCCCGTCTCGCGCGCGGCGGGCCAGGGCGATCAGGGCGCCGAAGGCGGCGAGGTATCCGGTGCCGTGGTCGACGACCTGAGCCGGCAGGTGCTGCGGGCGGTCGGCGCCGGCGCCGAGCCCCTGCTCGTGCGCCATCCCGCTCACCGACTGGATCAACGTCTCGAACCCTCGCCGCCCTCGCCACGGCCCGGTGTGGCCGTAGGCCGAGAGCGTGACGTAGACGACGCCGGGCCGGATGCGCGCGACGACTTCCGGCGACAAGCCGAGCCGGGCGAGGGCCCCGGGGCGGTACGACTGGCAGAACACGTCGCACCGGCGGATGAGCCCCCGGAGCCGCTCGGCGTCGTCGGCTCGCCGGAGATCGAGCGACGCCGACAGCTTGCCGAGTCCCGTGTCCATCACGAGCGCCGGCGCGTTCGCCAGATGAGGGCTCGTGACGAGCATGACGTCGGCCCCGTACGAGGCGAGCGTGCGCCCGCAGACCGGCCCCGCGATCACGCGCGTGAGATCCAGCACACGGACGCCGGAGAGCGGACGCGCGCCGTCTCCGCTCGGCTCGGACGGCGGCGCCTCCCCGATCCTGACGATCTCGAACAGCGGCAGCGCCGCCACCGCGCGGCCCTGCGCGTGGGCCTGCCATTCCTCGCGCGAGCGAACCATTCCCACAGGCAGGCCCGTCGCCGCCAGCGCCTCCTCGAGCTCCTCGGCGCTCCACTTCGCCACCGCAGCGCCGAGGGCTTCTCGCGTGCCCTCGCAGCCGAGGAAGCCCACGATGCCGTCGCGATGATGCGGCATGGCGCAGTGGAGCTGGATCCAGCGGCCGTCGCCCGGCCGGTAGAAGCCGAAGAGCGCGCCCCGCACGTCTGGCGGGAGTTGCCCGTCCACGCGCAGGTAGCGCTCGCTGCGGAAGGCGGCGACCGCGGCGCGCACGTCCACGCCGACCGACTGGCCCCGCCCGGCGCGCAGGCGCCAGAGCTCCGCGGCCGCGAGCGCTGCCGCTGCGATCACGGCGGAGGCCGCGGTGCCGATCTTGAAGTCGGTGGGGAGCACGGGATCGGCGCCCGTGAGCCCGATGCGTTCGAGCGCGGCGGGGTCGCCGGCCGCCCGGGCCCAGAGCTGCTCGAGAGCGACCGAAGCGTCGATCATGGCGCGACATGGTAGCATCGAATCCAAGCACGCCCCGGCGCCGTCTTTCGCCAACGGGTTCACACGCGACTAGGGAAAGTCGGTGAAGTGGCTGATAGGTATCTCAATCGGGACATTGACGGGCCCGGACGGGGCTGATTGAATGGCGCGGATGGGTGTCTACGACCAGATCAAGAAGGCGTTCCAGGATATCGTCGCGCCCGAGATTCACGAGCTCCGAGGCGAGATCCGGCGCCTCGACCAGAAGATCGACGGCGTGGACTCCCGCTTCACGGTCAAGCTGGACGCGCTCGACCAG
>JBBTPF010000119.1:0-1083 GCA_038066295.1 Candidatus Methylomirabilota bacterium
CGCGGACGATCGCGACCGCGTCGCGCCGGCGGCAGCATGTGCGCCACCGCGCGGCAGCGCCGTCACACGCGACGATCGTTCGTAGAATAATGCAGGCTAGCCCGCAGAGCCACGATGGGCGCAGTTCATGCGCGACACACCGTCGCCTGTCAACGACGGGCCGTGACGCACACGGGGCTACGCGGATGAGGCGAATGGCTCATATACAAGCCGGCGGACGGACCGGCAGAGTGGAGAGGTCGGAAAGGAGATCGCGATGAGCTACGAAACCCCGTCGTGCGCCTACTGTCCCCCGACGATCCGCGCCTGCCGCCACGGCGAGTCGGAGACGCGGGGCCCCGGCTTCTGCCCTTCGAAGGTGGACGACGAGGCCCTGGACGGCGCCGCGGCGCGGTACGAGGACCCCTTCGTCCGCGAGGTCGCCTACGCGTCGGCCCTCGTCGAGAGCGAGGGCTACTGCAAGTGGACACGGGTGGAGGAAATCGTCGCGCTCGCGAAGAAGCTCGGGTTCAAGCGGCTCGGGATCGCCACGTGCATCAGCTTCGTGGACCACGCGCGCACGCTCAGCGCGATCCTCGAGAGCCACGGCTTCGAGGTGGCCTCCGCCGCGTGCAAGAGCGGCGGCGTCCCCAAGGAGGCGCTGGGCGTCCGGGACGACGAGAAGATCCGTCCGGGCACTTACGAGCCCATGTGCAACCCGATCGCCCAGGCGGAACTCCTGAACCGCGCCGGGTCCGAGTTCAACATCGTGCTCGGGCTCTGTGTCGGCCACGACAGCCTCTTCTTCCGGTACTCGAAGGGGCTCGCGACGACGCTCGTCGCGAAGGACCGCGTCCTCGCCCACAATCCCATCGGCGCCCTGAACCTGGCGGACACCTACTACCAGCGCGTCTGGGGACCGGACCGGCCGGGGAAGCTGCCCGCGCAGCCCGCGGAGGGCCGCCGGTAGGCCTCAGGCCCTGAGGCGGCGCGGCCGAGGCGTGCCAGGACGAACGCGTAGTCGAACGCGAGCTCGCGGAGCGCGTCGTCGCGGCCCGAGGCGCCGCCGTGGCCCGCATCCAGGTTGATCTTGAAGAGGAGCGG
>JBBTPF010000119.1:1093-4683 GCA_038066295.1 Candidatus Methylomirabilota bacterium
CGCTCGCGCCAACCGTCCCCCTGTCAAGCACCGAAGCGGCCGTCACCCCACGCGGATTCCCCCATCTCCGCTCTGCCGTTCAATGCCGGACCGGGGCGAGGCCGACCTCCGCCAGCATGAACGAGTAGTCGAAGGCCTTCTCGCGGAGGGCGTCGTAGCGGCCGGAGGCGCCGCCGTGGCCGGCCGCCATGTTCGTCTTCAGGAGGAGCGGGTTCTTGTCGGACTTCCGCGCGCGGAGCTTCGCGACGTACTTCGCCGGCTCCCAGTACATGACCTGGCTGTCGTTGAGCGAGGTCCTGACGAGCATCGCGGGGTACGCCCGCGCCGCGAGGTTCGTGTACGGGCAGTAGGCCTTCATGGACTCGTACTGCTCGCGGGTCTTCGGGTTGCCCCACTCCTCGAACTCCCCCACCGTCAGCGGGAGCGACTCGTCGAGCATCGTGTTGACGACGTCCACGAACGGCACGCGCAGCACCGCCGCCGCGCAGAGGTCGGGGCGCGCGTTCAGCACCGCGCCGATCAGGAGACCGCCCGCGCTCCCGCCCTCGATGACGAGCCGGTCGGCCGAGGTGTAGCCCTCCGTCACGAGGAATTCTGCAGCGGCGATGAAGTCCGTGAAGGTGTTGCGCTTCTGGAGCATGCGGCCCGCGTCGTGCCAGCGCTTGCCGCCCTCGCCGCCGCCTCGGACGTGGGCGAGCGCCAGGGCCACGCCGCGGTCGAGCAGGCTCACGCGGCTCGACGAGAAGGTCACCGGGTACGGGACGCCGTAGGCGCCGTAGCCGGTGAGCAGGAGGGGGCTCGTGCCGTCGCGCGGCGTGTCCTTCGCGCACACGAGCGAGATGGGGATCCGTGTGCCGTCGGGCGCGGTCGCGTGGACGCGCTCCGACCGGTAGCGCGTGGGATCGTAGCCGCCCAGCACCTCCGTCTGTTTGAGCAACGTCCGCTCGCGGGCCGTCATGTCGTAGTCGAACACGGAGGGCGGCGTGATCAATGACTGGTAGCGGAACCGGTAGCGCCGCGCCGCGAACTCTGCGTTTCCCTCCGGTGTCACCTCGTAGGCCGGCTCCGGGAACCGGACGCGATGGGATTCGCCCGTGGAGAGATCGGTCACGCGGAGTCGGACGAGGCCGTCCTGCCGCTCCTGGACGACGTAGTGGCCGGCAAACACGTCGACGCCCTCGAGCATCACCTCGTCAAGGTGCGGGATCAGCTCCTGCCAGCGGGCCGGCCGCGGATCGTCCACGGGTGCGGTGACCAGGCGGAAGTTCCGCCGCCCTCCGCCGTTGGTCCGGATGTAGAAGAGGTCGCCCCCCGGCCCGACTCCATGGTCCACGTCGTACTCGTGGTCCTTGTCGCGCGGCGCGACGAGCGCCCACGGTGCCTCCGGCGTTGCGGCCGGGACGTACCGCACTTCGGTCGCCGTGTGGCTCCCCGACGCGGCGAAGACGTACCCGAGGCTCCGCGAGCGCTCGACGTGCACGCGGAAGAGCTGGTCCGTCTCCTCGTACACGAGCTCGTCCCCCGCGGCCCCGAGGCGGTGGCGCCAGAGCCGACACGGGCGCTTCGCGTGATCCTCGGTCACGTAGAAGAACGTCGCGGGCTCGGCGGTCCAGGCGATAGCGGCGACCTTCTCGATGCGCTCGGCCAGGAGCTCGCCGGTCTCAAGATCCTTCACGTGGAGCGTGTATTCGCGGAACCCCTTGAAGTCCACGGTGTAGGCCAGGAGGCGCCCGTCGTCGCTCACGGTGTAGGCGCCGATCGCGACGAACGCATGGCCCTCGGCGAGGCGGTTCAGGTCGAGGGTCACCTCTCCGGGCGCCTCCAGGCTGAGAAGCTTCCGGCAGTAGATCGGGTACTGCTGGCCCTTTTCGGTGCGCGAGTAGTAGAAGTGCCGACCGCGGCGGAAGGGCACGGTCGAGTCGTCTTCCTTGATCCGCGCGAGCATCTCCTTGTAGAGCGCTTCCTGGAACGCCTCGGTCGGCTTCAGGACCTCGTCGGTGTAGGCGTTCTCCGCGCGGAGGTAGGCGAGCACGTCCGAATCGTCCTGCTGCCGGAGCCAGACGTAGTCATCCTGGCGGCGGTCGCCGTGGACGACGTCCACGTTCGGGACCCGCTTCGCGATCGGGGGCTCGGACACTTCACTAGCGTACCCTACCTGCGCAACCCTACCGGTGTGCCCCCCCGGCCATCCGGGCTCCGTCACCCGTCCCGTTCGGCGCTGCCCGGCGCGGTGTCAGTCGCGCTGGGTCTCCCGCCAGGCGATATAGAGACCGCTCGCGATGATCACCGTGGCGCCCGCCCAGGTCGCGACGCTCGGCACGTCGCCGAATGCCAGGTAACCCATCACCGCGGCGCCGATGAGCTGGACGTAGTGGAACGGCGAGATGATCGACGCGGGGCCCCAGCGCAGCGCCTGCGCGACGAAGTAGTGCCCGAGGCCGCCGAGCAGGCCGATCACCAACAGGATCAGCCAGTGCGAGAGCCGGTCCGGCGTCTGCCAGTAGAAGGGCACGACCGCCGAGAGGACCAGCGTGCCCACGAGCGCGCTGTAGGTGACGCTCGTCTCCGGCCGGTCGTGGCCGGCCACGCGGCGCGTGAGGATCTGGTAGACGGCATAGCAGCACGAGCTGCCGATCACGAGGCCGAGGTACGGGTTGGCGTCCGCGACGCCGGGTCGGATCACGATCAGCGCGCCGGCGAAGCCTCCGGCGATCGCGAGCCAGTGGCCGCGGCCGAGCCGCTCGGCCAGCATCGGCCCCGCGAGGGCTGCGACGACCAGCGGCGAGGTGAACGACACGGCGGTCGCCTCGGCGAGCGGTACCCAGCCGAGCGCGGTGAAGAAGAAGCTCGTCGAGGCGAGGAGCAGGAGCGAGCGGACGAGCTGCGTCCCGGGCTTCCGCGTCTCGAACAACCGCCACCAGCCGTGGCCCGGCCCGAAGATCGCGAAGATGAACAGCGTGTGCCCGAGCGTGCGCGCCCAGATCAGCTCGACGGTCGGCAGGGACGGCCGCAGGAGCTTCACGCCCGTGTTCATGGTCACGAAGAACGCGGTCGCGAGGATGATGAAGAAGATGCCGCGCAGGATGCGCGGCTCGCGGCTCATAATGGGCTCAGGAGGAAACGCTCATGGAGCGGCTGTTCTTCGTCCTGGGATCGATCTCCGCGGCCGCGGCCGTGGCACTGGGCGCGTTCGCCGCTCACGGGCTCCGAGGCCGCGTGGCGCCGGAGCTCCTGACCACGTTCGAAGTGGGCGCACGCTACCATATGTACCACGCCCTCGCCCTCCTCGTCGTCGCGTGGGCCGCGACGCGCTGGCCGGGCGGCACGACGACGCTCGCCGGCTGGCTGTTCCTGGCGGGGACGGTCCTCTTCTCGGGCAGCCTCTACCTCCTCGCCCTGACGGGCCAGCGCTGGCTCGGCGCCGTCACACCGCTCGGCGGCGCAGCCCTCATCGCGGGCTGGCTCGCCATCGCCTGGAGCGCGTTCTCGCGCTGATGCCCGAGCTGCCCGACGTCACCGTCTACCTCGAGGCGCCAGCCTGCATTATTCACGAACGATCGTCGCGTGTGACGGCGCTGCCGCGGAGCCGG
>JBBTPF010000120.1:0-3112 GCA_038066295.1 Candidatus Methylomirabilota bacterium
CGAGGCGAGGCCGAGCGCCTCGTCCATGTCCAGGGTCGGGTGGTAGCGGAGGCCGCCCTTCATCGGGCCGCGGCTCTTGTCGTGCTGGACGCGGTAGCCGATGAACGTGCCGAGCTCGCCGCTGTCGAGCGTGATCGACACGTCCACCTTGACTTCGCGAAAGGGCGTGATGAGCATCCGCTCGACGTGCGCCGACAGGTCCATCACGCGCGCGGCCTTGCGGAAGTAGTAATTGACCTCCTCGAAGCCGGACATCGCGCCGATTGTACGATGGATCGGCCCGCGCTACCGCTATCTGAAGGACTGAGGCCGGCCGCAAGAGAGGCGCAGGCGGTTCCGCGCGACCCACGCGTAGAACCGCCGCGCGAGCGGGCGGACGCCGGGGAGCGCGAAGAGACCCGCGACCCAGCCGAGCCCGCGGATGCGGCGGAGCAGCTCCGGCACGGCGTCGGCGCCCGCGAGGACGCGGCCGTCGGGCAGGATGAGCTGCATCGCCGTCAGGCACGCCGCGTCGGCGATCTGGGGGAAGCGCGTCCGGCGCGGCTCGGAGCGGCAGGGCAGGATCTCGAGCGCGCCTCCCGAGAGCGCGAGGCGCATCAACCAGAGCGCGCTCGCCCGGCACATGGGGCACTCGCCGTCGTAGATCAGGACGGCGGGCGCCCGAGCTACGGGCGGTCCCCCCATCGCCGCTTGAGCGAGCGGTAGTAGACGACGAAGCCCACCGCGATCGCGGCGGAGACGACCGCCTGCGCCAGGGACGCCGCGGCGCCGTCGCGCACGAACAGGCGGAGCTGGAAGGCCGCGTAGAAGACGAAGAGCGCGATGCCCGTCGCGATCAGGATCCGGTGCGCGGTGATGAGCCTCACGCGCCCAGGACCGCCTTGACCGCGTCCCGCGTGACGGCGACCAGGCGGTCGATCTCCGCTTCGGTCACCACGAGCGGCGGCGCGAAGAAGACCGCGTCACCGGGCGACGGGTGAGCGCCGGCCACCGGCCGCGTGCGCGTCACGACGCCGCGCTTCATCATCTCCGCCTGCAGGCGCGCGGCCACCTTCCGGTCGCCGGCGAAGTTCTTCTTGCTGGCACGGTCCTCGACGAGCTCCACCGCGGCGAGGAGCCCCTTGCCGCCACGGATGTCCCCCGCGTTCGGATGGTCCCCGAACGCCTGCGTGAGCCCCGCGTGGAGCCGCGCGCCCATCGTCGCCGCGTTCTCCCACAGCCGCTCGCGCGTCATGATCTCGAGGTTCTTCACCGCGACCGCGCAGCACGTCGGGTGGCCGGAGTACGTGTAGGCGTGCATCCAGCGGTCCTCGGGCTTCACCGAGTCCATCGCCTCCTTGATCGCCTTGCTGACCATGATGCCGCCGAGCGGGAGATAGCCCGAGGTCACGCCCTTCGCGAAGGAGAGGATGTCGGGCTTCACGTTCCAGTGGGCGAGGGCGAACCAGCGCCCGGTCCGGCAGAAGCCGGTGATCACCTCGTCGGCGATCAGCAGCACGTCGTGGCGCGTGCACACCTCGCGCACGCGCGGCCAGTAGTCGTCCGTCGGATAGATGACGCCGCCGCCGCCGTGGATCGGCTCGCCGATGAACGCGGCGACCGTGTCGGGCCCCTCGCGGAGGATCGCCTCCTCGATCTCGCGCGCCGCCGCCTGGCCCACGGTCTCCCCGGGCCTGGCCCCCTGGAAGCGGTAGGGGTAGCACGTCTGGACGTGGACGAAGCCGGGCACGCGCGGCTCGAACATCTTCCAGTAGGCGCCCATGCCCGTGGCGCTCATCGCCTGGAGCGTCACGCCGTGGTAGGCCTGCTGGCGCGAGACGATCTTGAACTTCTCCGGCTTGCCCCTCGCCTTCCAGTAGAAGCGCGCCGTCTTGAACGCCGACTCGTTCGACTCGGCGCCGCCGGAGGCGAAGAACACCGCCTGCATGTTGTCGTAGGTGATCTCCATGAGGCGCTCGGCGAGCGTGATCGCTGGAATACTGGACGAGCCGACATAGCCCGAGAAGTACGCCAGCTCTTTCATCTGGGCGGCTGCGGCTTCAGCCAGTTCGGCGCGCCCGTGGCCCACGTTGACGTTCCAGAGCCCCGAGAGCCCGTCGATGTACTCGTGGCCGCCGATGTCCACGACGGTCGCGCCGCGCCCCCGGACGTAGATGACCGGCTCGGCGTTGTCGACGGGATGATGGAGCGGGTGGATCAGGTGCTCCTGGTCGGCCTTCACGAGCTCGGCGGCGGTCAGCGCCATCGCTTCCTCCTCAAGGTCACGGTCAGTTGCCGGGCGGGTGAGCCCGCCGGAAGTCTCCGTCCGGGATCGGGGCCGCGCGACGCCGCGGCCCGCGGTACCAGTAGACCCACGCCCGCGCGCGACGGCCGCCCGCGAGCGTCACGGCGGATCGGCGACGGTCGAAATTGTACCCTTCCTCGCGGTCGAGCACCGGGAGAAGTTCGGGATCGTCCACCCGGTAGAGCTCGCCGCGCACGGTCCCCTGCCCCGCGATCAGCCCCGGGTAGTGCCCGAGTCTCAGGAGCCGTCCCTCGATGCGCGCGGCGCCGAGGTACGTCGCGCCGCGCGCGAGCGCGCGATGCAGCCCGTACCCCCGCATCAGCGTCCCGTACGCAAACAACAGCGTCGCTGCGGGGCGGTCCCCCCCGCCCCGAGCGCGCTTACTTCGACCCGGCAAGCCGGCTGACCCGCCCCGGCGGGCTCGCGTCGCTCAAGAGCCGCGGCGAACTTCGTCTGGTCGTCCCGGAACCGGGAGAACTCGAGCTCTCAGCCGCCCGTGAACGCGTTGACGAAGAAGGCGACGACGACGAAATCACGCCGGGCGAGCAGGACGAACGCCCGCGGGACGACGCAAGTCAGGACGCGCTCGCCGCCTGGAGCACCGCATCGAGGAAGTCCTTCTCGGGCACGGCCCCCTCGAACTGCACGCGGTCGTTGATGACGATTTTCGGGACACCCATGACCTGATACGCGCGGGACAGCTCCGGGAACTCCGTCGCCTCGATCGCCGTCGCGCGGACGCGGTCGGACGCGACCGCCATGTGCTGCGCCAGGCGCACGGCCCGGGGGCAGTACGGTCAGGTCGGTGTCGCGAAGACCTTGATCTCG
>JBBTPF010000121.1:0-476 GCA_038066295.1 Candidatus Methylomirabilota bacterium
GTGGAGGTCCACCTGGGCGAGGCGAGCGACGAGCTGGCGGGCGAGATCGGGCTCCGCCCGCGCTGGCTCTACGTCGCGAATCTTCGCGCGCGCCCGAACGTGACGATCCACATGCTGACGACGGTGGAGACGCTGACGGCCGACGGCGCGGTGCTCCGCTCGGGCGGTCGCGAGACGACACTCGGCGGGCTCGACCTCGTCGTGCCCACGCGCCCACTCTTGCCGGCCGCCGCGCTCGGCGAGGCGCTCAAGGCGCTCGCCGGCGGCCCGCCGGTCTTCGAGGTGGGCGACTGCGCTGTGCCCCGCACCGCGTTCGAGGCGATGCAGGAAGGCGCCGCCCTCGGCCACCGCCTCTGAAGCGCTCCTACCGGCCCCCTCGGGCGGCGCCCCGCTTCCGGGCGGATCTGGACCGCCCCCTGCCGCGATGCCTGAGGTGTTCCAGCATCGCCTCGAGCCCCAGGAGGTAGGACTGCACG
>JBBTPF010000121.1:486-2165 GCA_038066295.1 Candidatus Methylomirabilota bacterium
ACTGCACGCCGAAGCCGGCGACCATTCCCACCGCCGCCTCCGCCAGGACGGAGCGGAACCCCCGCTTGTCGATGTTGGTGATGTGGACCTCAACATACGGAAAGGGCACCGCGCGGAGGCAGTCGCGCAGCGCGTAGCCGGCGAAGATGAAGCCGGCCGGGTTCATGACGAGCCCGTCGATCCCCTCGTCCGCCGCGCGGTAGAGCCGCTCGATGGCCTCGCCCTCGCTGTGGGTGTAGAAGATGGTGAGGTCGTAGCCGTTGGCGCGCGCGTGCTCGCGCAGGATCGCGTCCAGCTCCGCGGCCGACGTCCTGCCGTAGATCTCCGGCTGCCGCCGGCCGAGATAGCTCAGGTTGGGCCCCTGGATCAGCAGGATCTTCGGCATCGCATGCCCTCACGTTTCCGGCGGGCCGCCCTGCCCGCCGTGCGATGTAGCACGCGGAGCCCCTCGCTTCGCGCGGCCGTGACCAGCGGCACATCGTAGACGACGAGTTCGGCCGGCGCGCCAAGCTGCTCGGCGAGATGAAGGCACGACGCGAGTTGAATGGCGTCGGAGGAGCGCAGCGGGTGGCGGAGCAGCAGTGCTCGGGCGGCGGCCGCGATCTCGGCGGACAGCTCGACCACGTACATCGAGCCGATGTCCTCGCGAAGTCGAGCCAGGGCTCGGTCCCTATCGTCGGCTGACACCGTGCCCTCGCGGCAGCGGCGGCCCAAGGCAGAGGCGACCTCGACCTCCGAGAGCCGACTCGTTGCCGGCACCCCCCGGCCCAGCAGGCGCCGAACGGACAGCGTCTCCGGCTCACGGACGTAGCGCTTGGCCAGCGCGCTGGCGTCGAAGTAGAGCATCGGCTCAGAACCGGTCGGCCCGGTCCTCGATCACGGCTCGCGCGAGCCCGGGGCCGGCGATCCGGATCGGTCGGAACGGCGCGAGGCGAGCGCGCGATTGACGGGTCAGCAGGCCGCGCGCGCGAAGCGCTTCCAGCCGTGACGCCTCGTCGTCCCGCTTCCGACCGATCGGGCGCAGCTCGGCGACCGGCTCGCCGCGCTCGGTGACGATGAGGGTGACACCCCGGCGGACCTGCTCGATGTAGGTCCCGAGGCGGGCCTTCAACTCGCGAGCGCCGACGGAGCGGATCATGACGGGCCTCCCGGGGTCGAAATTGTAGCCATCGTGACCACATGGGGCGCCGCCGTCAACAGGGAGTCCGTGGCGTCGCGACCCCTCATCCCAGCGCTGCCAGCTCCGCCTCCGCCCGGGCGAGCCAGAAGCGCATGTCCATGTCACGGAGCATCGTGGCGGCGGTCGTGAGGTGCGCGCGCGCTTCCTGGCGCTTGCCCACTGGCCGGTAGAGCTTGCCGAGGCCGAGGTGGCAGTGGGCGACGAGCGGGCGCATGCCGAGCTCGCCGGCGAGTGCCAGGGCCTCGCGGTAGTAGCCGGGAGTGTCCTCGGCGCCGCCGGTCGACGCGACGTCACCGGCGAGGCAGAGGGCGTGGGCCTCGCTTCCCCGAGCCCCCAGCCGGCGGGTGAGCGCCAGGGCCTCTCGGGCGTGGCTGGCGGCCTCGTCGATCCGCCCGGCCGAGAGGTAGGCCATCCCCGCGCACAGAAGGATGCGCGCCGGCCGGGGGTGAATCTGGCGACTGCGGAACTCCTCGACGGCGCCCGCGACCAGCGGGAGCGC
>JBBTPF010000122.1:0-4462 GCA_038066295.1 Candidatus Methylomirabilota bacterium
CGGCGCCGCTCGCGAGGTAGTCCAGCAGCTCGTCCACGGCCTGGTCGGCGACGCGCTCGGCGGGGAGCCCGCGCCGCCCGAGGGCGGAGAATCCCGCGCGCCCGCGCAGGGAGAGTAAGAGGAGCGTGCCGGGACCGAGCGCCGTCGCGTCTTCCTCGAGCGCGATCTCGCACGCGACACCGGCGGCGGCGAGCCGCGCCTCGGCCTGCTTCTGCTGGCGCTCGGCGATCGAGCGCGGCAGGCGCGAGACAGCCGAGAGCCCCGAGATCGCGCGGCCGGCGGCGGGCGCCTCGCAGACGAAGCCGGTCAGCTCACGAGCGGGCGTGACGGCCACGTGGATCTCGCCGCCTCCCGCGGGATACCAGCCCCAGCGGCGGAGGTCAAGCGTCGCCTCGATCCCGATCTGACGGAGCGCGGAGAGGAAGACCTCCGTCAGGTAGTGGACCGGCGGGCTCCACGGCACGTGGGTCCCGCCGATCAGCGTGAGCCGCGACGGCGCGCGGGCAAGTGCCAGCGGCAGGACGAGCGCCTGGCAGAGGAGCGAGACCGCGCCCGCGCTCCCCCGCTCGGCGCCCACGTCGAAGCGATAGTCGCCGGGGCGGATCGCGCGCGGCGCGAAGCTCAACGCCGTCGAGCCGAGCGCGTCGCCCGTGACCTCCGCGTCGCCGATCGCGGCGAGCGCGCGCACCACCGTGAGGTGCTGGGGCTGGAGCCCGGGTCTGGGGCGCCGGGCGCGGATATTGGTGAGCGTCACCGCGCGGCGGAGCGTCACCGCGAGAGCGAGCGCGGTCCGCACGATCTGGCCGCCGCCCTCGCCATGGGCGCCGTCGAGGGTCAGCGAGGCCGTGTCCGGCGGACCACCCACTTGCGTCCCTCCTCGAGGAGCAGCACCGCCGGGGGAAACAGGAGGAGAACCCCCCACTCAGCGAACGCGAGCGGCGCCAGCCCGAAGACGTACGGGAACGGCGGCAGCAGGATGAGCGCCAGGAGGATCGCCAGCTCGGCGGCGATTCCGCCGAGCGCGAGCCGGTTCGCCAGGAGCCCGACACGGAGGACCGACTCGCGGTCGGTCCGGCAGGCAAAGACGTTGCCGACCTGGGTCGCCACGATCCCCGCCAGCGTCATCGTCGTCGCGCGCCGGTAGAGGTCGCCGGACGCGGCCATCGGGAGCCCCGGGCGCCAGCCGGCGACGCGGTACGTCCAGAAGAACGCCCCGAGCGAGAGCGCCGCCTCGATCACGCCGAGAAATCCATACGCGCGCGCGAGCCGGCCGGCGCTCAAGAGGCGCTCCTTCGGGGAGCGCGGCGGCCGGTCCATCACGCCGGGCTCGGGCGGCTCGGCGGCGAGCGCCAGCGCCGGCAGCAGATCGGTGCCGAGGTCCACCGCGAGGATCTGCATGACGGTGAGCGGCAGCGGCACGCCGAGGAAGACGAACGCGAGGAACGGCACGAGCTCCGGAACGTTGGAGGCGAAGATGTACGTGACGAACTTGCCCATGTTGGCGTAGATCGCGCGCCCCTGGCGGATCGCGGCGACGATCGAGGCGAAGTTGTCGTCGGCGATCACCATCTCCGCCGCCTCCTTCGCCACCTCCGTGCCGCGCCGGCCCATCGCCACGCCGATCGCCGCGGCCTTGAGCGCGGGCGCGTCGTTGACGCCGTCGCCGGTCACCGCGACGACCTCGCCCTCCTCCTTGAGCGCCGTCACGATCGCGAGCTTGTGCGCCGGCGACGTCCGCGCGAACAGCACGCCGGGCTCACCGACGAGCCCTCTCAGCGCGCCCGGCGACATCCGCTCGACCTCGTCGCCCGTGACCACCTTGGCGACGGGGAGCCCGATCTGCCGCGCGATCGCCCCCGCCGTGAGGCCGTAGTCCCCGGTGACCATGATCACGCGGATCCCCGCGCTGCGGCACGCCGCGATGGCGCCCTCCACCTCGGGGCGCGGCGGGTCCCAGAGGCCGACGATGCCGAGCAGCGTCAGCTCGCTCTCGACCGCCGCGGTGGCACCGTCCCCATCCACCGGAAGGCGACGGGTCGCGACGGCCAGCATGCGGAGCCCCTCGGCAGCCAGACGGTCGTGCTCGGCGAGCACCGCGCGCCGGATGTCGTCGGTGAGCGCGACCGCGGTACCGCCCCGGCGGATCGTCTCGCAGAGGGCGAGCGTCTCCTTCGGCGCGCCTTTGACGTAGGCGACCGCGCCGCCGGCAGCATAGCGCACGAGCGTCATGCGCTTGCGGAAGGAGTCGAAGGGATGGGCGGCGCGGAGCTCGTGGGCGCGCCTCGCCTTCTCGGGATCGACGCCGATGCTCGCAGCGGCGGCGACCAGCGCGACCTCGGTCGGGTCGCCGTGCTCGGCCGTCGCCTGCGAGGCGAGCACCGCGGCCTCGAGGAGCTCGCGGATCTCCAGGGACGCGTCCGCAGCGAGCGCGTCGGCCGGGAGGACACGAGCACCGACCACGAGCGCCCGCGCCGTCATGCGCCCCTGCGTGAGCGTCCCGGTCTTGTCGGTGCAGATCACGGTCGCGGCGCCGAGCGTCTCCACGGCGGAGAGGCGCTTGATGAGGCTTCCCTGGCGCGCCATGCGCCCGACCGCGAGGGCGAGCGCGAGCGTGAGCGTCGGCAGGAGCCCCTCCGGGACGTTGGCGACGACGACGCCGAGAGCGAAGAGGAACCCCTGGGCGGGCGACAGGGCGCCGGTTGCGACGCCGAGGAGGAAGAACCCGACCCCGAGCGTGACCGCCAGGAACGTCACGACGCGCGTCACGCGCGCCATCTGGTACTGGAGGGGGCTCGGCTCCTCGAGGACCGCCTGGGTCAGCCGCGCGACGGCGCCGATCTCCGTCGTCATGGCGGTCGCGGTGACGATGCACGTCCCGCGGCCCGCGACGACGCCCGTCCCCGCGAAGACGAGCTCGTGGCGTTCGAGGCGCGGCACGCGCTCGCGCTCGTTGGCGGTCACGGGCAGCTTGAAGACGGGATGGGACTCGCCCGTGAGGGCGCTCTGGTCCGCGCGGAGCCCGTCGGCCGAGAGGAGCTGGCCGTCGGCCGGGACCCGGTCGCCGTCTTCGAGGCTCACGAGATCGCCGGGCACCAGCTGGACCGCCGGCAGCCGCCACTCCTCGCCGCCGCGGGCGACCGTGATCTCGTGCGGGAGCAGCTCCTGGAGCGCCTCCACCGCGCGCTCGGCGCGGTACTCCTGGAAGAAGCTGAAGACGCCGTTCACGACGATCACCGCGAAGATCGCCCAGCCGAGCTCGGGCATGCCGGCGAGAAACGCGAAGCCGCCGCCGACCCACAGGAGCACGGCGAAGAAGCTGACGAACTGCTCGAGCAAGCGGGCGGCGAGCGAGCGGCGCCGGACGCGCTCGAGCTGGTTCGGCCCGCAGAGCTCGAGCCGGCGTGCAGCTTCAACGCGCGGCAACCCCCCGCGGCCGCTCGCGAGAAGGGCGAAGAGCTCGTCGCCGGCGAGCGGCGTCTCCCCCGTGTCGTCGTCGAGCGGGACCAGGAGGCGGACCAGCTCCTCGCGCGTGGTCGGTGCCGCAAGCCGCGCGGCGAGCGCGGGATCGCGCAGCCCCGCCTTGAGCCGCGAGACGAGACGCAGCGCCACGCCGCTCTCGCGGACCGACGAGGTCAGGACGATCGCGGTGTCGACGGGACCGCTCGTGTCGGTGATCGGCGGCGCGTGAGGGAGGCGGACGACGCGGACCGCGAGTCCCGGTGCCGCGCCCGTCAGCGAGTGGATCAGCGCGACGCGCGGTCCTACGCCGAGGACGCCCGCGCCCTCGAGCGACGGGAGCCCGAGCTCCCGCGCGAGCGCCGGCAGCGACGACACCTCCGCGCCGAGGGCGACGGGGTCGCCCGTCAGGAACGGGGTGAACGCCAGCTCTCGCGCCATGAGCCCGGGAATGGAGGGGCAAATCGAGTGCCAGGGGCCGGTTGCAGCCGGCCCTTAAGAAACGCCGGGTTCTGCGGCTCGGGCCCGCCCGGTGGGGTGGGCGTGTCCCACCTGAGGCGCCCATTCCCTTCTCGGGCGGCGCGGATCGGCCGCGAATTCGAGCACTTGCCGCCTCGCCGGCTTCAGGCATCGCATTTGCGTCATTGCCCGCTGGCGTGATGCGGCTCTGGCATGCGACCGCTCAAGGAGGCACGCGCTACGGCGCCGCCTGAGACCGCCGCGCCCGCGCGCCCCGCCGAGCGGCGGGGGATCGAGTCGCGGGTCCTCGAGATCGTCGCCGGGCTGGTGGCGGAGCTCCAGGGGGCGCCGGCGCCGGCCGGCGTCACGCTCGACCGATCGCTCGAGCGCGACCTCGGCATCGGCAGCCTCGAGCGCGTCGAGCTCCTGCTGCGCCTCGAGCAGGCGTTCGGCGTCAGGCTCTCCGACGCCGCGATGATGGAAGCCGAGAATCCGCGCAACCTCGCGCAGGCGATCCTCACGGCGACGCCCGGCGCGCCCGCGCGCG
>JBBTPF010000123.1:0-2690 GCA_038066295.1 Candidatus Methylomirabilota bacterium
ATCGCGCTCGCGATCGAGGCGATCCGGGCGATCACCGACATGCCCATCGTCGCCCAGATGGCGTTCACCGACGAGGGCGTGACGTTCACCGGGCGCACGCCCGCGGAGGTGGCCCGGACGCTCGCGGCCCTCGGCGTCCAGGCCGTCGGCGCGAACTGCTCGGTCGGCTCGAGCACGCTGTGCGAAGTCCTCGAGCGGATGGCCCCGGCGGCGGGCGGGCTACCGCTGTCGGTCCAGCCGAACGCGGGCCTGCCGAGCCGGATCGGCGAGCGGCTCATCTACCTCTCGTCGCCCGCCTACATGGCCGAGTACGCCGGGCGGATGGTGGACGCGGGGGCGCGAATCGTCGGCGGCTGTTGCGGCACGACGCCCCAGCACATCGCGGCGATGCGCGAGGTGCTCGACCGCCGCAGCCCGGTCAGGCGGGAGGCGGCGCGCGCCGCGGCCAGCGTGAGCGCGCCGGCCGCCAGCGAGGCCGTAGGCCTCAGGACCGTGCGGCCTCCGACCACGCTCCAGCGCAAGCTCGCGGCGCGCGAGTTCGTCGTCACGGTCGAGCTGGACCCGCCGCGCGGCCACACCGTGGAGAAGCTCGTCCAGGGCGCGAAGCTCCTGAAGGAGCGGGGCGTGGAGATCGTGGACATCAACGACGGCTCGCTCGGCCGCGTCCGGATGGCCGTGCTCCCGACCGCGCTCCTCGTCCGCGAGGCGGCCGGGCTCGACGTCAACATGCACTTCACGTGTCGCGACCGGAACCTGATGGGCATCCAGGCCGACCTGCTCGGCGCCCACGCCCTCGACGTCCGCAACATCCTCGCGATGACCGGCGACCCGCCGCGCGCGGGCGACTACGTGGACGCCACGGCCGTCTTCGACGTGGACGGCATCGGACTCATCGAGATCATCCGCCGGATGAACCAGGGGCTCGACGCGACGGGCTCCTCGATCGGCGAGCCGACGTCGTTCTGCGTGGGCGCCGCGCTCAATCCCGCGGCCGAGGATCCGGCCCGGGAGATCGAGCGCTTCCACCGGAAGGTCGCGGCGGGTGCCCGGTGGGTGCAGACACAGCCCGTGTACGATCTCGAGCCGCTCGCCCGCTTCCTCGAGCGGGCCGGCGGCTCGCCCGTGCCCGTGGTCGTCGGCATCCTGCCGCTCCACAGCTTCCGCCACGCCGAGTTCCTGCACAATGAGGTGCCGGGAATCTCGATCCCCGAGCCCGTGCGCGGCCGCCTCCGCGACGCGGGGGACGGCGCGCTCCGCGTCGGGATCGAGATGGCGCAGGAGCTGGTCCGGGCGGTGCGCGCGCGGTACGCGGGCGCCTATCTCATGCCCTCGTTCGGCCGGTTCGAGGTCGTCGCCGAGGTCCTCGATGCCATGCGTTGACCTCGGTGTTGCCCCCTGACCGTGTTCGACCTCAAGATCGAGGGCGCGACGGTCGTCGACGGCACGGGCGCGACGGGCAGCCGCGCCGACGTCGGCATCCGCGACGACGTCATCGCGGCCGTGGGGGACCTCTCCCGCGAGCCCGCGGGCTCCACGCTCCGCGCCGCCGGGCGCGTGCTGGCGCCGGGCTTCATCGACATGCACTCGCACTCGGACTGGCGGCTCTGGGAGAACCGCCGGGCCGAGTCGAAGATCCGGCAGGGCGTCACCACGGAGGTGGTCGGCAACTGCGGCTTCTCCCCGGCGCCCGTGGCGTCGGAGTTCCTCGACGACCTCAGGGGCTTCGCCCTCCACGTGCCGAAGGGGATGGACTTTCGCTGGCGGTCGGTCGGCGAGTACCTGCGCGCGTTCGATGCCGGGGGGACCGCGCTCAACGTCATCCAGCTCGTCGGCCACGGCACCCTCCGCATCGCGGCGATGGGCTTCGCCCGCCGCGCGCCCGGCGCGCAGGAGCTGGCGCGGATGCAGCGGCTCATGGCCGACGCGATGGAGGACGGCGCCTGGGGCCTCTCGACGGGGCTGATCTACGCGCCGGGGTCGTACGCCGCGACCGAGGAGGTCGTCGAGATCGCCCGCGTCGCGGGGCGCCACCGCGGCTTCTACGCGAGCCACATCCGGGGGGAAGGCGCGACGCTCCTCGAGGCGGTGCGGGAGGCGATCAGGGTCGGGCGCGAGGGCGAGCTGCCGGTGCAGGTGAGCCACATCAAGGCGGCGGGCCGGCCGAACTGGGGGAAGGTCGCCGACGCCCTCGCGCTGATCGACGCGGCGCGGGCGGAGGGCCTCGACGTGATGGCCGACGTGTATCCCTACACCGCGTCGAGCACGACGCTCCGCACGCTCCTGCCCGACTGGGTCCTCGAGGGCGGCGTGGAGGCGATGGTCACGCGCCTGGGCGATCCCGAGACCCGCGCGCGGATCCGCCGCGAGCTCGAGGCGCCCGTGACGGGCCAGAGCCTGCTCGACCGCGTGGGCTGGGAGAACATCATGATCGCCTACTGCCCGCGGCGGAAGGACGCGGAAGGGCGGCGCCTGTCGGAGCTCGGCGTCGCGCGTGGCATGGACCCGCTGGAGGCGGCGCTCGAGCTGATCGTGGACGAGGCGGGCAAGGCCTACATGATCCTCTTCCAGCTCGACGAGGCCGACCTCAGGCGCGCCCTCGTACACCCCATGGTGATGATCGGCTCGGACGGCTCGGCGCTCGCGCCGTACGGCGCCCTTGGCGCCGGCAAGCCGCACCCGCGGAGCTACGG
>JBBTPF010000124.1:0-2873 GCA_038066295.1 Candidatus Methylomirabilota bacterium
CGCGGACGATCGCGACCGCGTCGCGCCGGCGGCAGCATGTGCGCCACCGCGCGGCGGAGCCGGCGCGCGGGACGGGCGCGGGTATCGTCGACACGACTCGGCGGACGGAACACTGACGGTCCACCCGGGCGCGGCCTACCGGAAGAAGACGAACGTCACGACGACGAACAGCGGCAGCAGGATCCCGCCGCTGTAGAGCATGTAGCCGAAGAAGCTCGGCATCTTCACGCCCTGCTCCTCCGCGATCGACTTCACCATGAAGTTCGGGGCGTTGCCGATGTAGGAGTTCGCCCCCATGGACACCGCGCCCACGCTGATCGCCGCGAGGATCACGTGCGGGACGTCCACGACCTCGCGCGCGAGCCCGAGGCCCTGGCCGAGCGCCAGGAACGTGAGATACGTCGGCGCGTTGTCGAGGAACGACGACAGCGCGCCCGTCGCCCAGAAGAATTGCCACGGCTGGCGCACGCCGAGCTCGCCGCCCCGCGTCCTCAAGATTTCGAGCGCCGGGATCATCGTGAGGAAGATGCCGAAGAAGAGGACGGCCACCTCGACCATCGGGTGGGCGGTGAAGCCGTTGGCGCGCCGGATCTCGCGCGGCGTGCGCCAGAGCGAGACGGCCGCCACGCCGATGATGACCGCCTCGCGCCAGGGCTCGTGCAGGAACGCCACCGCGAGGACGACGCCCGCGAGCCCGAGCCCGTTGAGGCCGCCGCGCAGGCGCAGCGGCTCGATCCGCGCGCGGTCGCGCTGCAGGGCGGCGAGCGGCTCGCGCGTGTAGAGCCGCGTGTCCCAGACGAAGTAGAGCCCCAGCAGGGCCGCGACCTGGAGGAGCCACGTCGGCCAGAGCCTGAAGGTCCACGCGAAGGGCACGCCCTGCAGATAGCCGAGGAAGAGCGGCGGGTCGCCGAGCGGCGTCAGCATGCCGCCGATGTTGGACACGAGGAAGATGAAGAAGATGACCGTGTGCCTGACGTGGCGGCGCTCGCGGTTGGTCTGGAGCAGCGGGCGGATCAGGAGCATCGAGGCGCCCGTGGTGCCCACGAACGAGGCGAGCAGGGCGCCGAGCGCCAGGAACGCGGTGTTGGTGAGGGGGGTCGCCTCGATGTCGCCCCGCAGGAGGATGCCGCCCGAGATCACGTAGAGCCCGGCGAGGAGGATGATGAACGAGACGTACTCCTCGGCCATCGCGGTGAGGGCGCCGGGCCGGCGCGCCAGGTAGAGCGCCAGGATCGGCACGCCGAGCAGCAGGGCGACGACGAACTTGTTGCGGTTCGACTCCCACCAGTGCGGGATCCAGAGCGGGCAGACGGCGATCGCAAGCAGCATGGCGACGAACGGCAGGACGGTGTAGATGGGCAGCGCGGCAGCGGTGGTCACGGTCGGGAGTCCCTCCGGGGTCCGGTCTTGAAACCGGCCCAGTGTAGCAGCCCCGGGCGCGTTGGCGGGAGGCCTCGCTCGATTGCCGGGGGGTGGGTCGCGTGGTATATAGTTGATGTTTATCCGGAGGGTGGCGGCGCGGAGGGGGAGCAGCGTGACCAAGGTTATCATCGAGCCCGACGAGTCCTTCGAAAGCGCGCTCAAGCGCTTCAAGAAGCAGTGCGAGAAGGCCGGGCTCCTCTCGGAATTCAAGAAGCGCCAGCACTACGAGAAGCCCAGCGTCCGGCGGAAGCGCAAAGCCCTCGCCGCTCGCAAGAAGGCCAAGCGGCGGGAACGGATGTCCGATTAGCCGCAGCACTCCTGGACGTACCGCCGGCACTCCCGTCATCCGGGCCGGGAGCGAATGAGGCGAAGGGTGGAGGCAGGTCGCATCTGGGAGCGCGGCACCGAGTGGAACGCGGTGCGGGCGCTCCTGGCTCACGAAGCGCAGACCGAGTTGGGTCGCGAGCGGGCGGCGACGGCGGAGCCCTTCAGCGACCCCGGTGTCGTCGAGGCCGCCATCGAGACCACGCGCCAGGCCCGGCTGGCGCTCGCGACCTCCGGCTCACCGCCGCTTCCTCCCGGCGCCGACATCCGAGGCGTGCTCGATCGCGGCCGCACCCCCGGCAGCGTCCTGGACGGCCCCGAGCTCGTCCAGCTCATCCCGATGCTCGAAGCGAGCCCCCGCCTCCAGGCCTATGGCCGGTCGGTGAGCGAGGCGAGCCCCGACGTGGCGGCGATCACCGGCGCGCTCCCCCGCTTCCCCGAGCTCGCGGATCGGCTCGGAGTCGCGCTCGATGCGGACGGCGCCGTCACCGACGACGGGAGCCCCGCGCTCGCCCGCCTCCGCCGCGAGATCCGCGCGCGCCGGCGACGGCTCGTCGGGGAGCTGGAGCGCGCCCTCCAGACGAGCGACGCCGACCGCCTCTTCGCCGACCGCTACGTCACCATCCGCCACGGCCGCTACGTGCTCCCCGTCCGGGCCGAGGCGCGCGGGCGCGTGCGCGGGATCGTCCACGACCGTTCGCAGAGCGGCCAGACGCTCTTCGTCGAGCCCGAACACGCCGTCGAAGCAAACACCGACCTCGTCCAGGCGGTGCGCGAGGAGGAGCAGGAGACCGCGCGCATCCTCGCCGAGCTGACGGACGCGGTCCGCGAGCGGCTCGACGACCTCGACCGGCTGGTCGCCGCCGCCGGCGATCTCGACTGGATCTTCGCGCGCGCCCGGGCCGCCCTGCGCATGGGCGCGACGCCACCGGTGATCGACCTCGACCGGACGCTCCGGCTGGAGAACGCGCGCCATCCGCTGCTCCTCGCCCAGAGCTGGAAGGATCCGGCGAAGCCCGTCGTGCCCGTGGACCTCGAGCTCACCGCCGACCGCCCGCTGCTCGTGATCACCGGACCGAACGCCGGCGGCAAGACGATCGCGCTGAAGACCGCGGCGCTCCTCGCGC
>JBBTPF010000125.1:0-2666 GCA_038066295.1 Candidatus Methylomirabilota bacterium
GCGTCCACGAGCACGAGCGTCAGGATGCCGGCGAGCGTCATGTAGATCGAGAAGAAGCCGCGAGCCCGCGCGCACTTTCGGAAGAGCAGCCGGACCAGCGGGGAGCCCGATTCGACGGTGCCGCTCTCAGGGCAGAAGCCGACCTGAGCGATGGCCAGGAGCGCCACGACCGACACCGCGAGGAAGAGGCCCGTGGCGAACCGCCGGGCGGCGTCCCGGTCGGGCAGCGCGTTCAGCACGACGTAGAAGGCGCCGAGCGTGAGCAGCCCCTTCGCCGCCAGGAGGCTCTCCAGGGGCCGCGACGAGGCGAGCGCCGCGACGAGCGTCCACGCGGCGAAGGCGGCCATCGGGCCGAGGAGCGGCCAGCCGACGCGTGGCGCGTCCGCCGGGCGCGGGCCGAAGACGAGCCAGGCGGCGAGGAGGACGAGCGTGACCTCCGCGAGCGAGATGGACGCCGCGAGACCGACCGTGAGCGCGACGAGGAGCCACCCGCGCACGTCGCTCAATACGCGTTGCGGTTGCGGAACCCGTGCCAGAAGGTCTGGAGGAGGATTCTTACATCAAAGCCGAGGCTCCAGCGCTCGATGTAGTAGAGGTCGTATTCGATCCGCTTCTCGATCGAGGTGTTGCCCCGCCAGCCGTGGACCTGCGCCCAGCCCGTGATCCCCGCCTTGACCTTGTGCCGCAGCATGTAGCCGGGCACCCGGCGGCGGAACTCCTCGACGAAGCTCGGGCGCTCCGGGCGCGGGCCCACCAGGCTCATCTCCCCGCGCAGGACGTTCCAGAGCTGCGGCAGCTCGTCGAGGCTCCAGCGCCGGAGGAACGCGCCGAGCCGGGTCCGGCGCGGATCGTCGGGGCGTGCCCAGACGGGCCCGGTCTCCTTCTCGGCGTCCACGCGCATCGTGCGGAACTTCAGCATCTGGAAGCGGCGGCCGTCCACGCCCATCCGCTCTTGCCGGTAGAGCACCGGCCCGGGCGAGGTCACCTTCAGCGCCGCCGCGATGGCCAGCATCGCCGGCGCCGCGACGAGCAGCGCGAGTGCCCCGAACGCGAGATCGAAGCCGCGCTTGAGCACGAGGTTCCAGCCGTAGAGCGGCGACTCGCGGAGGTGGATGAACGGGACCGTCTCGAACTCCTCGACCCCGCCGCGCAGCGACGCCAGGTGGAACACGTCGGGCACGAAGTGGATCGCGACCGGGTCGTCGCCGATGTCGTTGAGGACCGCCGTGAGCCGCGAGTAGTCGCTGTGGGGCAGCGCGATGAAGACGACGTCCACCTGCTGCCGGTCGAGGACCGAGCGGATCTCCTCGAGCCCGCCGAGCCGGGGCGTGTCGAGCCCCGGCGTGTCGGCCTTGTCGGAGAGCAGGCCGAGCACGCGGATGCCGACGTCCGGCCGCCGCCGGAGCACGCGCAGGACCTCCGCGGCGGGCTCGCCGCCGCCGACGACGATCGCAAACCGCTGGTTGTAGCCGCGGCGGCGTGCGACGCGGAGCGCTTCGCGGAACACCGCGCGCGAGAGGCTCACGGCCACGATGGACTCGACCCAGAAGAACAGGATGACGAGCCGCGAATAGTCGTACCCGCGGAACGCGAACGTCATGATCGCGACGAGGACCAGCACGCCGAGCGTCGAGGCCTTGGCGACGTCGAGCCACTCCGACAGGTACGAGCCGAGCCGGTTCGGACGGTAGAGGTCGAACGCGCGGAACGAGAATCCCCAGACGACGAGGATCGGGACGAGCTGGAGGGCGTAGTCCCGGAAGGGGGGGACGTCCGTCGCCGCCATCACGTGGAACCGGATCGCGTACGCCGAGATCCAGCACGCGGCGATCAGCAGGAGATCGCCCGCGAGCGTCAGGTGCTCGAAGAGCCGCGAGTGCGCCTTCAGCATGCCTGCCGCGCCCGGAATTCCTGCCACCGCGCCTCGACGTACGCGAGGAGGCGCTGCCTGAAGACCGGCCGGTCGAACAGCTCGGCCCGGCTGCGCAGGGCCTTCGGCTCGAACAGAGGCTCCGCCGCCTCGAAGGTCCGGATGGCCTCGACGAGCCCCTCGACCGTCTGCTCCCGGAAGAACACGGCCGTCGGGGGCTCGTCCGCGCCGAGCCCCACCATGGTCTCCAGCGCCCCGCCGCGCGCGAGCGCGACCGTGGGCCGTCCCGCGGCGGCCGCCTCGAGCGGCGTGATCCCGAAGTCCTCGACGGCGGGGAACAGGAGCGCGCGGCAGCGCGCGTAGAGCGCGGCGACCTCGCGGTCGTGGCGCCAGCCGAGGAACTCGACGGTCGGGCCCGCGCGCGCCCGCAGGCGGGCCTCCTCCGGGCCCGTCCCGACGACCAGGAGGCGGCGCCCGAGCCGGTTCGCCGCGCCGATCGCGAGGTCGACCCGCTTGTAGGGGGCCAGCGCCGACACCACGAGGTAGTAGTCGTCGATCGCGTCGGCGACTCGAAACCGCTCGACGTCCACGGGCGGGTGGATCACGTCGGCCGCACGCCCGTACACGCGCCGGATCCGGTCGGCGATGTGATGGGAGATCGCGACGAACTCGTGCGCGCCGTCCGTCCGCCGGTCCCACCGGCGGAGCCCGGCGGCGACCGGCGGCATGAGCCAGCGCGTCGCCAGCCCCGCGCGGGCGCCGAAGTAGTCGTCGTAGAGATCCCAGACGTAGCGCA
>JBBTPF010000126.1:0-2365 GCA_038066295.1 Candidatus Methylomirabilota bacterium
GACTTCGCGTGCTTCGCGACGCGCCAGGCGAAGCGCAGGGCCTCGAGCTCGACCGCGGTCGGCGGCCGCTTCGACGCCGTCTTGAGCGCCGCCGGGTCGAGGTCGGTCAGGTCGGCGGTCTGCGCGAGGAGTCCACCGAGGACGCTCCGGTACTCGGCCATGCGCGCCGGGAGGTTCGCGCGGGCGCACGGGACCTCGAACACCCGGCACTTCTTCTTCGTCCGCCGGAGCTCCTCGAGCGCGTCGGGCGCGTACGCGGGGGCGAAGAGGATCTCGACGAAGATCCCGGCGAGCGCCTCGACGACGGCCAGGTCGAGCGTGCGGTTGACGCCGACGATGCCGCCGTAGATGGACACCGGGTCGGAGGCCTTGGCCTTCGCCATCGCGGCGCCCACGGTCGCGGCCGTCGCGGCGCCGCACGGGTTCGTGTGCTTGATGACGACCGCCGCCGGCTCGGCGAACTCGAGGAGGAGGCCGAGGGCGGCCGAGAAATCGAGGAGGTTGTTGTAGCCGAGCTCCGGGCCGTGGAGCTGCGTCATCGCCGCGAGGCCGGCCGCCGGGCCGGCGAGCGGACGGTAGAACGCCGCCGACTGGTGGGGGTTCTCGCCGTACCGGAGGTTCATGACGCGCTCGGCTTCGAAGCGCAGCGGGTGCGGGAACTCCTCAGGCGCCCGCTCAGGGACCGGCGCCGCCTGAGGCGAGCGCAGGTACGCGGCGATCGCGGCGTCGTACTGCGCGGTGCGCCGGAAGGCGTCCTGGGCCAGGCGGTAGCGCGTGGCGTCGGAGAGCGCGCCCCCACCCGCGCGCAGCTCGTCCAGCACCGAGCGGTACTGCGAGGCGTCGGTGACGACCGCCACGCTCGCGTGGTTCTTCGCCGCGGCGCGGATCATCGTCGGGCCCCCGACGTCGATCTGCTCGATCGCCTCGGCAAGCGTCACGCCGGGCCGCGCCACGGTCGCCTCGAACGGATAGAGCGCGACGACGACGAGGTCGATCGGCGGGATCCCGTGCTTGTCGAGCGCCTCGAGGTGCGCGGGAACGTCTCGCCGGGCCAGGATGCCGCCGTGGATCGTCGGATGGAGCGTCTTGACCCGGCCGTCGAGCATCTCGGGGAACCCGGTGACGTCGGCGACGTCGCGGACCGGCACGCCGGACTCCCGCAGGAGCTTCGCGGTGCCGCCGGTCGAGAGGATCTCGAACCCGAGCCCGGCGAGGGCCCGGGCGAAGTCGACGATCCCGGTCTTGTCGTGGACGCTGACGAGCGCGCGCCGGACCCTCATCCGATGCTCACTCATCGGCTCGCCTCGGACGTGGGGGCCCCAGCCCCCGGCCGTCCTGCGGCTCGCACGCCCCTCATCTTTCGCTCGCCTCGGACGCGGGGGCCCCAGCCCCCGGCCGTCCTGCGGCTCGCACGCCCCTCATCTTTCGCTCGCCTCGGACGCGGGGGCCCCAGCCCCCGGCCGTCCTGCGGCTCGCACTACCACCCTTCTGCCGTTGATGGCGAGCCGGCCTTCTGCGAAGAGGCGGATGGCTTCGGGGTAGAGCCGGTGCTCCGCGACGAGGATGCGCGCGGACAAGGACTCCTCCGTGTCGTCCGGGTGCACGGGCACGCTCGCCTGGAGGACGATCGGCCCGGTGTCGACTCCCTCGTCGACGAAGTGCACGGTCGCGCCGGCGATCCTCACGCCGTGCTCGATCGCCTGGCGCTGGGCGTGGAGGCCCGGGAACGCCGGGAGGAGCGCCGGGTGGATGTTCAAGACGCGACCGGCGTACGCGCGGACGAACTCCGGCGTCAGGATCCGCATGAAGCCCGCCAGGCACACGAGCCCGACCCGGTGCTCGTCGAGCACCCGGCGGAGGCCCGCGTCGTACGCGGCGCGGTCGCCGAAGTCCTTCGGGCTGAGCCAGACGGCCGGGACGCCATGCTCCCTGGCGCGGTCGAGCGCCTGAGCGCGCTCCGTGTCGGAGACGACGACGGCCACGCGCGCGGGGAAGTCGGGCCGCCCGGCCGCGTCGAGGATCGCCTGGAGATTCGAGCCGCGCCCGGAAGCGAGAACGCCCAGCCGGACCGGTCCGTCCCCGCGCGGCGTCACGGCGCCAGCTCCACGCCGCGCTCGCCACGGACGATCTCGCCGAGACGGAACACCGTCTCCCCCGCCTCGCGGAGCGCGCTCGCGGCGGCGTCGGCCTTGGCCGCCGGCACGACGGCGACGTAGCCGATCCCCATGTTGAACGCGCGGAACATCTCGGCGTCCTCCCGGGCGTCGATGTCGACGCCGGTCTCGCGGTGGGTCAGAGGGTTCATCGGCCGCCGCCCGCGGAGCCGGAGCCGGCGGGCGGGTGCGAGAGGGGTCGCGGGACCACG
>JBBTPF010000127.1:0-1398 GCA_038066295.1 Candidatus Methylomirabilota bacterium
GCCGCGCATCCAGTCGCGCTGCTCGCGGGGTTCACGGCGCTGCCGTGCGTGCTGATCGCGCGGGGGCTCGCCGCGGCGCGCGGGGAAGGCTAGCCCGTGGACATCATCGAGCATCCCCCGATTTTCCGGCTGCCGGGAATCCCGGACCACGTGACGTACACGTGGTTCGTGATGCTGATCCTGACGGCCCTCGCGTTCGTCGCCTCGCGCAACGTCCAGCTCGTCCCGCGGGGCCTGCAGAACTTCCTCGAAGTCGTCCTCGAGCAGTTCATCCAGTTGATCGACGACGTCATCGGCCACGAGGGCCGGCGCTACCTGCCGCTCATCGCGACGCTCGGTCTTTTCATCCTGCTCGGCAACCTCATGGGGCTCGTCCCGGGGCTCTCCGGCCCCACCACGAACCTCAACACGACGGCCGCCTGCGCGATCGTCACCTTCTTCGCGTACCACTACATCGGCATCCGGAAGCAGGGGGCCGTCGCGTACCTCAAGCACTTCATGGGGCCGGTCCCGGCGCTGGCGCCGCTCATGGTGCCGATCGAGCTCATCAGCCACCTGGCGCGTCCCCTGTCGCTCACGCTGCGTCTCTTCGGCAACATGACGGGTGGGCACATCCTGCTGGCCATCATCTTCTTCCTGATGGGTCTTGATGGGCTCATCGGCTGGGCGCTCGGCGGCAGCCCCGCCGGCGTCATCGTCGGCGGGATCGGCGGCATCGTGATGGTGGCCTTCACCGTCGGGTTCCTGTACCCGCTCAAGATCCTGGTTTCGTTCCTCCAGGCGTTCATCTTCGTGATGCTGACGATGCTCTACATCGCGGCGGCGGTCGAGGAGGGCGAGCCCCACGGGGCCGAGCGCCACGCTGAGCACCTCTAGCAGGTCAATCCACAAGAGGAGGGCGGTCGTGCGACGTTCACTGATTCTGGCAGGTCTGTTCGTGTTCGGGTTCCCGGGGCTGGCGCTGGCGGCGGAGGCCCCGGCCGGCGGCAGCCTGGTCGGGCCGTACTCGATCCTCGTGGCCGGCTTCGCGATGGCATTTGCCGCGGGGCTCTGTGCCCTCGGCCAGGGCAGGGCGGTGGCCTCCGCGGTCGACGCGATGGCCCGTCAGCCCGGCGCCGCGGCGCGGATCCAGACCGCGATGATCATCGGCCTGGCGCTGATCGAGTCGCTCGCGATCTACGTCCTCGTCGTCGCGATGATCCTGCTGTTCGTGCAGCCGATCAAGTAAGCAGCCGTCAGGGAATAAAGTAAGCAGCATGATACAAGCTGCGCACTCGGACCTGATCGTGGAACTTGGCAATGTTATTTCCTAACGGCGCCTAACGACCACCGGAAGGCACCGGCCCAAAGCCCGCCATCACCCCGCGATGCGCCCGGACCCACCAATGCCCCCCGCCC
>JBBTPF010000127.1:1408-9757 GCA_038066295.1 Candidatus Methylomirabilota bacterium
TCGAGATCAACACGCCCAACCACATCATCTTCGACCGGCAGAGCGGAGAGCGCGATCGCGGGCAGCGATGCGCCGGGACCGACCATGGCGCCGCGCCCGAGTCATCGGCTGCCGAAGATCCCCGAGATGACGATCCGTCGTCTCTCGGTCTACACCCGCTGTCTCCTCCAGCTCGAGGAGGACGGCGTCAAGACCGTGTCCTCGCAGGAGCTCGCCGAGCGCTTCAACCTGAACTCGGCGCAGGTGCGAAAGGACCTCGCCTATTTCGGCGAGTTCGGCGTGCGCGGCATCGGGTACTACGTCTCCGGCCTCAAGGCCGAGCTCCAGAAGATCCTCGGGCTCGACCGCGAGTGGCCCGTCGCGCTCGTCGGGTTCGGCAACCTCGGCTTGGCGCTCTTCCACTACAAGGGGTTCGCGCGCCAGGGGTTCAGGATCGCGGTGGTCGTCGACGACGACCCGGCGAAGGTCGGCCGCGACGTCGACCACGTTCCGATCGTCGCGAGCCGCGACCTGGCCCGCGAGATCAGGCCGCACGGGATCCAGATCGCCATCGTCGCGGTCCCCGCGGAGTCCGCCCAGGTGGTCACGGACCAGCTGGTCGCGGCCGGCATCCGGGCGGTTCTCAACTTCGCGCCGATGCGGCTCAAGGTTCCCCGCGACGTGCGGCTCAAGAACGTGGACCTGTCGATCGAGCTGGAGACCCTCAGCTTCTACCTCGCCAAGAGCAGCCGGTAGTCTGGTAGTCTCGAAAACGTTGCGGATGTTGGGAGACTGGTCCGCGTTTCATGATCTCGCGAAGGCCTTCGCCGGCGGACCGGCCTGCCTGCGCATCGCCGGACTCACCGGCGCGGCCCGCGCCCTCGTCGTCGCGGAACTCCTCCAGACCCATCCGCAGCCCGCGCTCGCGCTGGTCCCGTCCATGACCGACGCGCATCGGTGGGCCCAGGACCTGAGATTCTTCGGCGCTCCGGCGCTCGAGTTCCCCGAGCGGGAGCCGCGGCTCTGGCGCGGCGGCCGGCAGCGCGAGGCCGACGCCGAGCGCGCGGTCGTCTGCCGGCGGCTCGCCGCGGGCGCGCCCGTGGTGGTCGTCGTCACGCCCGCGGCGTTCGATACGGAGGTGTGTGCGCCGGCCGACTTCGCGGCGCAGACGCTCAGGCTCGCCGCGGGGGACCGCCTGGACCGCGAGCTCCTGCTCGAGGCCTTCGAGCGGGGCGGGTACGAGCGCGTGGACACCGTCGTCGAGGTCGGGCAGTGGAGCCTGCGCGGCGGCATCGTGGACGTCTTCTCGCCGAGCGACGCAAGCCCCGCCCGCGTCGAGTTCTTCGGCGACGAGATCGAGTCCATGCGGCTCTTCGACCCGACGACCCAGCGCTCGAGCGCCTCCCTCGACGAGCTGCTCGTCCTGCCGCTCGGCGCGCCGGGCGCCGCCGGGCGGTTGCTCGACTACCTGCCAGGGGACGCGCCGATCATGGTGGACGTCCCGAGCGTGCTCGACGCGGTGACCGACGACGCGCCCGAGCGCGGCCCGCTGGGCGAGCGCCTCGCCGGGCGCCGGCTCGTCGAGCTGGGGCTCGTGGCGGACACGTCGAGCGCGGCGGCCGGTCCTGCGCCCGGCGCCGTCGAGTGCGCGCTCGACACACACGCCGTCCCGCAGTTCGGCGGGCGCTTCACCCGGCTCCAGGGGGAGCTCGAGCGCTGGCGCGCCGAGGGCGTCAGGGTGCGACTCATCGCCGCGGACGAGCGCCAGGCGGAGCACGTGAGGCAGATCCTCCGCGAGCACCGGCTCGAGGCCGCGCCCGCCACGGCGCTCGGCGGCGATGAGCCGCTCGCGGTCCTCGTCGGCGAGTGCTCGAGCGGCTTCGCGATCCCGGCGCTCGGCGTCATCGTCCTGACGGAGGGCGAGCTCTTCGGCGCGCGCCGGCGGTCGCTTCGGCGGCCCAAGTACCAGCGCGGCGCCGCGCTCACGGCGTTCACGGATCTGCAGATCGGCGACATCGTCGTCCACGAGGACCATGGCCTCGGGCGCTACCTCGGGCTCAAGGCGATGACGATCGGCGACCGGGAGGGCGACTTCCTCCTGCTCGAGTACGCAGAGGGCAGCCGGCTCTACCTCCCCGTCGAGCGCCTCGATCTCATCTCCAAGTACCTCGGCGGCGACGCGGGCGCCGCGCGGCTCGACCGCTTGGGCGGCGCCTCGTGGCAGCGGGTGAAGGAGTCGGTGCGCGCGGCCCTGCGCCAGATGGCCGAGGAGCTCCTGAAGCTCTACGCGCAGCGCGCCGTCGCCGAGGGCCACGCGTTCGCGCCGGACGCGCCGTGGCAGCGCGAGTTCGAGGCGGCCTTCCGCTTCGAAGAGACGCCCGATCAGCTCCGCGCGATCGAGGACGTCAAGCGCGACATGGAGGCGGGTCGGCCGATGGACCGGCTCGTCGCCGGCGATGTCGGGTACGGCAAGACGGAGGTCGCGCTGCGCGCCGCGTTCAAAGCGGTCGCCGACGGCATGCAGGTCGCCGTGCTCGTGCCGACGACGGTCCTGGCGCAGCAGCACTGGTCCACGTTCGCCGACCGGTTCGCGGCGTTCCCCGTGCGCGTGGAGCTCCTGTCGCGGTTCAGGTCGCCCAAGGAGCAGAAGGCGGTCGCCGACGGGCTGCGCCGGGGGACCGTGGACGTGGTCATCGGCACCCACCGGCTCCTCTCCAAGGACGTCGCGTTCAAGACCTTGGGGCTCCTGATCGTGGACGAGGAGCACCGGTTCGGCGTCGTCCACAAAGAACGGACGAAGCGGCTCCGCGCCGCCGTGGACGTGCTCGCGCTGACCGCGACGCCGATTCCGCGGACCCTCTACATGTCGCTCTCGGGCGCTCGGGACATGTCGGTGATCGAGACGGCGCCGCTCGACCGGCTGCCCGTCGAGACGTTCGTCCGGCGCTTCAGCAAGGCGGTCATCAAGGAGGCGCTGGAGCGGGAGCTCGAGCGCGGCGGCCAGGTCTTCTTCGTCCACAACCGGGTCCAGTCGCTCCCGACGATGGCGCGCTTCGTCCAGGATCTCGTCCCGGACGCGCGGGTCATCATGGGCCACGGGCAGATGAAGGAACGAGAGCTCGAAGCGACCATGGTGAGGTTCGTGACGGGACAAGCCGACGTGCTGGTTTCGACCGCCATCGTGGAGTCGGGGCTCGATATTCCAGCGTCGAACACGATCATCGTCAACCGCGCCGACCGGTTCGGCCTGGCTCAGCTGTACCAGTTGCGGGGGCGGGTGGGCCGCGAGCGGCAGCAGGCGTACGCCTACCTGCTCGTGCCGGCGGACGGCCGCGTGGACGAGCCGGCGCAGCGCCGACTGCGCGTCCTTCAAGAATTGACGGAGCTCGGCTCGGGGTTCAAGCTGGCGCTCAGGGATCTCGAGATCCGCGGCGCCGGGAACCTGCTCGGTGCCGAGCAGCACGGCCACATCGCGGCGGTCGGCTACGATCTATACTCGAAGCTGCTCGCCGAGGCCGTGCGAGAATTGAAGGGCGAACCGACCGCCGCCGCCGTCGAGCCCGTGATCAGCGTGGCGGCGGAGGGCTTCTTGCCGGATGACTACGTCCCCGAGGTCAACCAGCGGCTCGCGCTGTACAAGCGCCTGGCCGGCGCTGCCGGCGAGGCGGAGGTCGCCGAGCTGCGCGTGGAGCTCCAGGACCGCTTCGGCCCGCTGCCCGAGCCCGCCGAGCGCCTCCTCGACATCGTTCGGCTCCGCGTGGCCGCGCGGGCGCTCGGCGTCGAGAAGCTCGAGGCCGGAGACGGCGCCGCGCTGGTCACGTTCTCACCGGTCACGCCGCTCGACCCGGCGCGCCTCGTCCGCGCGATCCAGGCGAGCCGCGGGCGGCTCCGGATGAAGCGCGAGTTCACGGTCGAGGCCGCGGTCGCGGGCGGCGAGTGGCCGAGCCTCCGCGACTCGCTGCTCCGCCTCCTCGAGGAGCTCGGGCGCTCGTGATCCGCCGCGCCGTGTTCGCGGGCCTGCTGGTCCTGGCGCTGGGCGGCTGTGCTCTGCCGTCGTGGGTGCCCTGGCTCGGCAGGAAGAAGGAGGAGCCGAAGGCTCCGCCGGTCGCTGCGGTATCGCGCGCGCCGGAGGGCCCGCAGGCGGACCGGCCCGTGGAGCCCCGGCCCGCGCCCGGGCCGCGGGACGAAAGCGTCACCGACCGCGTGGTCGCCGTGGTCAACAACGACGCGATCACGCTCGCCGAGCTCCAGGAAGGCATCGCCGCGTACCGGTACCAGAACCGCCAGGAGGGGCCGGTGCCGGACGAGTTCGTCCGGCAGTTCCTGACGAAGATGATCGATCACCGGCTCCAGCTCCAGGAGGCGGAGCGCGAGAAGATCGTCGTCGAGGACACCGAGGTCGAGGAGGAGCTGGCGGAGCGGGTCAAGAAGCTCGGCGCGCCGAGCCGCGAGGCGTTCGAGACGATTCTGAAATCGCACGGGCTCACGTTCGAATCGTTCAAGAAGCGGGTCCGCGACGAATTCAAGGTGGCGCGGGTCATCAACCGCAAGGTGCGGCTCCGCATCTCGGTGACCGACGGAGAGATCGCGAAGCACCTCGAAGCCAACCGCCAGAAGCTCGAGACGGGCCTCGCCTACCACGCGCGGCACGTCCTCGTCGCGCCGGAGCCGGACGGCTCCTCCGACGCGGCGTGGGAGGCCGCGCGCATCAAGGCCGAGCTGCTCCGCACACAGCTCGGCCAGGGCGCCGACTTCGCCGAGCTCGCCCGCCAGCACTCGCGCGACCCGGGGACCGCCAGGGACGGCGGCGACCTGGGCACCCTCAAGCGCGGCGAGCTCGCCCAGGACGTCGAGACGCAGATCTTGAGCCTGGGGCCCGGCGAGGTCTCGAGGCCGTACCGGTCGGCGCTCGGCTACCACATCTTCCGGCTCGAGTCGAAGGAGAGCCTGGAGGGTGACGGCTTGGCGCGCGCCCAGGCACAGATCAGGGACATCCTGATGCGGGAGAAGTACGAGGCCCGCCTGGATGCCTGGCTCAAGGAGATCAAGCAGCGCGCCGTCATCGAGGTCCGGCTGTGAAAAGTCGTTGACAAGCCGGCCCGCCGATGGGAGGATAGGCCTCGGCGTTATCGTTCCAACCCCGCAGGAACTCTGCAGTCACAGCTTAATCAACTCACTAGCGTGCGGCGTCCAGGCGCCGCGCCCGGAGCCCGCCGATGAGCGCCCGCCGAGAACGAGGTCAAGGAAGCCCGACGCAGAACCCCGACGCGAGCGGCATGAACCTGTCGGAGCTCAAGGAAAAGAGCATCTCCGACCTGAACGCGATCGCCCGCGATCTCAGCGTCCAGAACTTCGGCGGGCTGCGCAAGCAGGAGCTGATCTTCAAGATCCTCCAGTCGCAGGCCGAGAAGGACGGTCTGATCCTCGCGGAGGGCGTGCTCGAGGTTCTGCCGGACGGGTTCGGGTTTCTGCGCGCGCCCGACTACAACTACCTCCCGGGACCCGACGACATCTATGTGTCCCCCTCGCAGATCCGGCGCTTCGACCTCCGCACCGGTGACACGATCTCCGGCCAGGTCCGGCCGCCGAAGGACACGGAGCGGTACTTCGCGCTGCTCAAGGTCGAGGCGATCAACTTCGAGACCCCCGACCAGGCCCGCGAGAAGATCTTCTTCGACAACCTCACGCCGCTCTACCCGATGGAGCGGCTGCGCCTCGAGTACGAACCCGAGAACCTGACGACGCGCGTGATGGACCTGCTCTGCCCGATCGGCAAGGGGCAGCGCGGCATGATCGTCGCCGCCCCGCGCACGGGCAAGACGATGATGCTGCAGTCCATCGCCCACGCGATCGCGACGAACCACCCCGAGGTGTACCTCATCGTGCTGCTGATCGACGAGCGGCCGGAAGAGGTCACCGACATGCAGCGCTCCGTGAAGGGCGAGGTCATCTCCTCGACCTTCGACGAGCCGCCGCAGCGCCACATCCAGGTCGCCGACATGGTGATCGAGAAGGCCAAGCGGCTGGTCGAGCACAAGCGCGACGTCGTGATCCTGCTCGACTCGCTCACGCGCTTCGCCCGGGCCCACAACGCCGTCATTCCTTCCTCCGGCAAGGTCCTCTCGGGCGGTCTCGACGCCAACGCGCTCCAGCGCCCGCGACGCTTTTTTGCGGCCGCACGGAACATCGAAGAGGGCGGCTCGCTCACGATCATGGCGACGGCGATCGTCGACACGGGCAGCCGGATGGACGACGTCATCTTCGAGGAGTTCAAGGGCACGGGCAACATGGAGGTCCACCTGGACCGCCGGCTCATGGACAAGCGGATCTTCCCGACGATCAACATCGAGCAGTCGGGCACGCGCAAGGAGGAGCTGCTTCTCGAGAAGGACGAGCTCCAGAAGGTGTGGCTCCTGCGCAAGGCCCTGTCCCAGCTGAATCCGGTGGAGGCGATGGAGCTCCTGCTCGACAAACTCAAGCTGACGAAGACGAACCGCGAATTCCTGGCCTCCATGCACAGCATGGGGTAGAAGTCCTTGCGCCCTTTGCCTTTTTCAGGCCGGGCTGGTATCCTTGAGCCCTTCTAGGAGGTGGCCGAAGTGAAGGTGGGTATTCATCCGGACTATGTGGACACGACCATCACCTGCGCCTGTGGCGAGGCGGTGCGCACCCGCTCGACCAAGCCCGACATCCGGGTGGAGATCTGCTCCAAGTGCCATCCCTTCTATACCGGGAAGCAGAAGCTCGTGGACACGGCCGGGCGCATCGAGCGTTTCCAGCGGAAATACAAGCGACAGACCGCGTCGTCGTAGCGACCGCTCCGAAACCGGCTGGGACGGGCCTCCCGCCGGTATTTTGTTTTCCGATCGTTGGGTCGCCGAGGCCGGCTCACCCGTGAGCGGCCTGAGAAAGGCGCGACGTCGGTGATGCTGTTTGACAAGCTCCGCCAGATCGAAGAGCGATCCAACCAGATCGCCCGGGCGCTCTCCGACCCCGCGGTCCTCGCCCAGCCCGCCGAGTACGCCCGCCTCCGCAAGGAGTACGCGGACACGCTCGAGATCGTCGAGCGGTTCACCGACTATCGCGAGGTGCTCAAGCGCCTCGGCGAGGCCCGCCACATCCTGGCGGAGGGCGGGGACCGCGAGCTCGTGGAGCTCGCGCAGGCGGAGGTGGACGAGCTGAGCGGCCGCCAGGGGGCGCTCGAAGAGGAGCTGAAGCGCCTGCTCCTGCCGCGCGATCCCAACGACGAGAAGAACGTGTTCGTGGAGATCCGCGCCGGCGCGGGCGGCGAGGAGGCGGCGCTCTTTGCCGCGGACCTCGCGCGCATGTACACGAAGTACGCCGAGCGCCAGCGCTGGAAGATCGAGGTCATGGACGCCAGCCCGACCGGCGTCGGCGGCGTCAAGGACATCATCCTCTTCGTGCAGGGCCGCGGGGCGTGGAGCCGGCTGAAGTTCGAGCGCGGCGTCCACCGCGTCCAGCGGATCCCGGTCACCGAGGCGAGCGGGCGGATCCACACCTCGACCGTCACGGTCGCCGTGCTGCCGGAGGCGGAAGACGTGGAGGTGAGGATCGACGAGAGGGACCTCAAGGTGGACGTCTACCGCTCATCCGGCCCGGGGGGGCAGGGCGTCAACACGACGGACTCGGCCGTGCGCATCACCCACCTGCCCACGGGGCTCGTCGTGACGTGCCAGGACGAGCGCTCGCAGATCAAGAACCGGGCGAAGGCGATGCGTGTTCTCAAGGCGCGCCTGCTCGAGCGGGCGCAGGAGGAGCAACAGGCCGCGATCGCCGCCGACCGCCGGAGCCAGGTCGGTACCGGCGAGCGGAGCGAGCGGATCCGCACCTACAACTTCTCCCAGACGCGCGTCACCGACCACCGGATCGGCCTCACCCTCCACCGCTTACCCGTGGTGCTCGAAGGCGACCTCGACGAGCTCATCGAGGCGCTGACGGCTGCCGAGCAGGCGGAGCGCCTCCAGCGGGTGGCGAGCTGATGCCCGCTCTGGCCGGCGCGCTCACGCTTCGCGGGGCGCTCGACGCGGCGACGGCGACCCTGGCGGCGGCGGGGATCGCGACGCCGCGCGTGGACGCCGAGTGGCTGCTCGCCGCCGTCCTCGGCGAGGGGAGGTTCGCCGCCCAGCTCGACCCCGACCGGACGCCCGACTCGCCGCTCGCCGCGGCCTACCGCGCCGCGGTCGGGGGGCGCGCGCGCCGTGAGCCGCTCCAGCGCATCCTGGGCTGGGAGGGATTCCGCGGCCTCCGCATCCGACTGACCGACGACGTGCTCGTGCCGCGCCCCGAGACCGAGTTGCTCGCCGAGTGGGCGCTCGAGCTCCTGCCGCGGCCGGCGCCCGGGCGCCGGCC
>JBBTPF010000128.1:0-6703 GCA_038066295.1 Candidatus Methylomirabilota bacterium
CGAAGCGCCCAAGGACTCAGCCGCTTACCTGCGCTATTTCTGCGCCAGGGATTCGGGCAACGCCGAGCAGCTCAAGGCCAACGAGCCGAACCGGCTCGCGCTCTACAAGCACGTGGCGGCTTTTGTGCGAGCCTTCGCCGACCTCGCCAGCGAGCTGGCCGAGGCCGGTTACTCGGCTGCCGAGAGCGACGCGCTGAAGGCCGAGGTTAACCACTACGAGAACGTCCGCACCGAGGTGAAGCTGGCCAGCGGTGACTACATCGATCTCAAGATGTACGAGCCCGCCATGCGGCACTTGATCGACACTTACATCAGGGCCGAAGAGAGCGAAAAGGTGTCTGCCTTCGATGACCTGTCGCTGATCCAGCTCATCGTCGAGCGGGGGGCGGCCGCGCTCGATGCCCTGCCGGAGGGCATCAGGAAGAACAAGGAGGCCGTGGCCGAGGCCATCGAGAACAACGTCCGCAAGCTGATCATCGACGAACAACCGATCAACCCCAAGTACTACGAGAAGATGTCGGCACTGCTGGACGCCCTGATCGAACAGCGCCGCAAGGAGGCGCTGGACTACGAGGAGTATCTGCGCAGAATCGTCGAACTAACAAAGCAAGTCGTGAGCCCGGAAGCAAGCGGTGCGTATCCCGCGACGATGAACACTCCCGGCAAGCGGGCGTTGTATGACAACCTCGACAAGGACGAGGCGCTGGCCCGGGCGATCGATGCAGCCGTGCGTGCCAGCCGGCAGGACGACTGGCGAAGCAATCAGTTCAAGGTCAGGAGGGTCCGGAATGCGATCCGGGCCGCGCTGGAGTCGGCCCGGGCGCAAGGGGGAGGCGGCCGTGACGCCACCGCGGCCGGCGTGGCGCGGGAATCGCCGGCTGTCTACCGCACGCAACCGTCCGAGTCGCTCGAAGAGCGAGTCGAGAGAATCCTCGCGTTGGTGAAGAACCAGGATGAGTACTGAGACCGTCGAGATCCGGGTGAGTGGCCTGGCGGTTCAGATCGTCCGCAAGGACATCAAGAACTTGCACCTCGGCGTGTATCCGCCCAACGGTCGGGTGCGTGTGGCGGCACCCCTGAGCGTCAGTGATGACGCGGCGCGCTTGGCGATCATCGGCAAGCTGGGATGGATCAAGAAGCAGCAGGCGAAGTTTGCTGCGCAGCCCCGACAGACCGAGCGCGAGATGGTCAGCGGGGAGAGCCATTATTACCTCGGGCGGCGTTATCGGCTGCGGGTGGTGGAGCGCGATGGTCCGAGCCGGGTCGTGCTACGGAACCGAACCACCCTCGAACTGCAGGTGCGCGTTGGGTCCGACGCGAAGGAACGCGAACGGATCGTGCGGCACTGGTACCGTGAGCGCCTGCGCGAACTCGTGCCGCCCCTCTTGACCAAATGGGGGGCGATTCTGGGCGTTCGCGAAGCCGCCGTGGGCATCAGGAAGATGAAGACCAAGTGGGGCGCTTGCAGCGTCAACGCGCGGCGCATCTGGCTGAACCTCGAGCTCGCCAAGAAGCCGGTGCAGTGCATCGAGTACCTCATCGTCCACGAACTGACGCACCTCATTGAACGGCATCATAACGACAGATTCGTGTCCTTGATGGATCGCCATCTTCCGCAATGGCGGCACCATCGGAAAGCACTGAACGAGACGCCGCTCGGTCATGCAGACTGGACCTATTGATGTGTCGACCCGGCTGAGGCCGTTGCCGAGTGCGCACGCGTCCCCAAGGCACCGTCTCGGAAGGGACACACTTTCGGCATCCCAGAGGGACCGCGATAATGCCGGTGAATGCACTTCGACGTTGTAGGCAGCATCATAGAGATCGAAACGATCGCAGCGGGACGGCGAATTCGCGAGCTACGACGGCTCGAGCGAAGGTATGGTAAGGGACGATGGCGCAAGGTCAAGGGTACGGCGCTGATCCGGGTGGCAGGCGGGCGCCTACGAAGGGCGGAGCTTCACTGGTATGAGGCGCACGGCATTGGTCAGAAAGAAGTCAAACGGAAGCGCTACCTCGATTAGGCCCCGCAGCAACGGAGGGCGGTCGATGTCCAGGTTCGCGGTGTGCATCGACAACTCGCAGTATCCGGCGTCGCTGGAGCTGCACAAGATCTATCGCGTCATCGCCGACGAGGCGGCGGCGCGAGAGGGTGACCTCCGGATCATCGACGAGAGCGGCGAGGACTACCTCTACCCGGCGAAATGGTTCGTTCCTGTCGAGTTGCCCCGTCGGGTACGAGGTTCCTTGCTTCGGTCACGATAGGCCCGGGCTTCAGCCGGCGCCGGTCCGGCCGCCGTCCACCGCTAGCACCTGGCCGGTGACATAGTACGCGGCGGGCGAGAGGAAGAACAGGATTGCCCGGGCGACGTCATCGGGCTGGGCCGGCCGGCCCAGCGGGATCGCCCCGACGAGGCTCGCCCGTGTGGCGGGGTCGGCCAGCAGCGCGCGGGTCAGCGGCGTCTCGACGATGCCGGGCGCCGCGCAGTTGACGCGGATGCCCTGCGGCGCCAGCTCCACCGCCGTCACGCGCGTGATGAAGACCAAGTGGGGCGCTTGCAGCGTCAACGCGCGGCGCATCTGGCTGAACCTCGAGCTCGCCAAGAAGCCGGTGCAGTGCATCGAGTACCTCATCGTCCACGAACTGACGCACCTCGTTGAACGGCATCATAGCGACAGATTCGGGTCCTTGATGGATCGACATCTTCCGCAATGGCGAGCACCATCGGAAAGCACTGAACGAGGCGCCGTTCGGTCATGCAGACTGGACGTATTGATGTGTCGACCCGGCTGAGGCCGTTGCCGCGTGCGCTGTGTCTCCGATCGGATACGTCTTGCTCGGCCGGTCAACGGCGGCTATTCTCCCGCCGTCGAATGCCACAGAATCGAGCCGCGAGCGAATGAACCGGGGCGATCTGCACCTTCTGGCGGAGCTCCGCGTCGAGGACGCGAGGATCCTCCTCGAAGCGGGGCGGTTCGCGGGTGCGTACTATCTGCTTGGGTACGCGGTGGAGTGCGCTCTGAAAGCATGCGTCGCGAAGCTGACCAGGGAGCACGACTTTCCGGACAAGCAGCTCGTTCTCGACAGCTACACGCACGATCTCGAACAGCTCCTCCAGATTTCTGGCGTCGAGCGCGAGTTCGACGCACGGGTCAGAGCGAACAGGGCGTTCGCGGTGGGCTGGACGACCGCGAGAGACTGGACGGAGGCGGCACGCTACGACAATAATATCTCGGTGGGCGAGGCTCGCGAGCTCCTCAAGGCCGTGACCGACGCGGAAAGTGGTGTGCTGACATGGCTCAAGACGGTGTGGTGAAAGAACCGCTCACAGAGACGATGATCCGCGCTGGCGCAGAGCTCACCAGGAAACTGGACGAGCGGGGGTGGCCGGTCGTCGCGTCGCTGTGGTTGTATCGGGCCGAGGCGAACCGGTGGAGGCTTGTTCTGGCGTCGCCCCGCGTCGCGTCGGATGGGTCATGGAAGTCGTACGAGATCGTTCAGACGGCCCTCGAGGCGCCGCCGGCCGCCGAGGGAACCATGTCGCTGAGTGACGTCGGCGTGAAAAAGCCGACGGACCCGCTGATCGCGCTCCTCCTTGCGGCTGCCCGTACGGAGCCGATGGCCGAAGGTTTGAGGTTCACGAGGACCGTCATCAACGGGCGGTTCATCGACGACGCCTACATCTATCGCATGTCGGACACGGCTCCCAGCAGGCAGGTTGCCTAGAACTTCCGCACCACCTCGTGAGCGAACGCGCGCAGCGCGTCCCAGTCGTAGGGACCGTCGCGGAAGGCGATGTTGACGCGGGCGCAGCCGGCGTCGCGGAACGCGGCGATCATGTCCACGGCCTGCTTCGGGGTGCCGCGCAGCCAGCCCGAGCGTTCCTCGCCTTGGGCGCCCCAGTGCCGCCGGAAGATCTCTTCGCCGCGGGCGGCCCCCTTGGAGTCGGCGCCGAGGTAGAAGCCGAGGTTGACGGATCTCAAGATCGCCCGCGGGTCGCGCCCCTCCTTCTCGCACCACTGGTCGAGCACCTTGCCCTTCGCGATCCACTCCTCGGGGCCGATGTAGGGCGCGTTCCAGCCGTCGGCGTAGCGTGCCGCCGCCCGGAGCGTGCGTTTCTCGCCGCGGCCGCCGATCCAAATGGGGACGCGGGGCTGGAGCGGCTTGGGAAAGTTCGGCGCGTGCTCGAGCCGGAAGTGCTTGCCCTGGAAGCTCGCACGAGGCGATTCGGGGTCGAAGAGCATGCGCATGATCTGCGCGTACTCCTCGAGCATGTCCTCGCGCACGCCGATGCGCGGGAACTCGTAGCCGAAGGCCTTCGCCTCGACCTCGTGCCAGCCGGCGCCGATGCCGCAGTCGACGCGCCCGCCGGAGAGATGGTCGATGGTGGTGAGCGACTTCGCGTGAAGCCCGGGGTTGCGGTAGGCGACGCAGTAAACGAGGGCGCCGAGCCGCACGCGCGTCGTCTCCACGGCGGCGGCCGTCAGCGTCGAGATCGCCTCGAAGCAGTCGAGATCGCCGCCGCGAGGGGGGGACTCCTGGAAGTGGTCCGACACCGAGAACCAGTCGAACCCGTTGGCGTCGGCGAACTTCCAGAGCTTCCGCATCTCCTCGAGCGGGCCGCCCATGTGGCCGATGTGGATCCCGAAGGTCATGGTCATGGACCGGACCTTGGGGCAAGACGCCGGGCCTGTCAAGGGTGGTAGGCTACCGGGCGATGGTGGACACGTGCCTCCCCCGGGGCGAGCGCTACGAGGACGTCTACCGGCGCTTCCGCTGGACGATCCCGCCCGCCTACAACATCGCCGTGGACGTGTGCGACCGCCACGCCGGCGACCCCTCCCGGCTCGCGCTGGTCTACGAGGACGACGCGGGCCGTGTGAGCGAGCACACGTTCGCCGAGTTCCGCGCCCGCTCGAACCAGCTCGCGCGGGTGCTGGCCGGGCTCGGCGTCGCGCGCGGCGACCGCGTCGGGATCGTGCTGCCGCAGCGCCCGGAGACCGCGGTGGCCCACATCGCCGTGTACAAGCTCGGCGCGGTCGCGCTGCCGCTCGCGACGCTGTTCGGCCCGGAGGCGCTCGAGTTCCGGCTGCGCGACGCGGGCGCGAAGGTCGTGTTCACGGACGGCGAGAACCTGGACCGCGTGCTCGGCGTGCGAAAGGCGCTGCCCGAGCTGGCGCACGTGGTCTGCGTGGACCGCGCCGACGCCGACGGCGTCCTCGACTACGCGCGCGCGCTCGCCGGCGTGCCCGACGCGCTCGAGCCCGTCGCGACCGCCGCCGAGGATCCGGCGCTCCTCGTCTACACCTCCGGCACGACCGGGCCGCCGAAGGGTGCGCTCCACGCCCACCGCGCGCTGCTCGGACACCTGCCGGCCGTCGAGTTCTACCACGCGTGGTTCCCGCAGCCGGGCGACCGGTTCTGGACGCCGGCCGACTGGGCGTGGGTGGGCGGGCTGCTCGACGTGCTGCTCCCGGCCTGGCACTACGGCGTGGCGGTCGTCGCGCACCGCCCGAAGCGCTTCGACGCCGAGCGCGCCTTCGAGATGCTGGCGCGCCACCGCGTGCGCAACACGTTCCTGGTCCCGACGATGCTCAAGATGATGCGCGCCGCGGGCGACCCCCGCGCGCGCTGGGACATCCGGCTCCGCACGCTGTTCACCGGGGGCGAGCCGGCGGGCGAGGAGATCATCCGCTGGTCGCGCGAGGCCCTCGGCGTCACACCCCACGAGGGCTACGGGCAGACCGAGGTGAACCTGGTCCTCGGCAACTGCTCGACGCTCATGGAGGTGCGGCCGGGCTCCATGGGGCGGCCCATCCCCGGCCACGTCGTGGACCTGCTCGACGACGCGGGACGCCCCGTGCCGCCGGGCGAGATCGGCGAGGTGGCCGTGCGCAGGCCCGACCCGGTCATGTTCCTCGGCTACTGGCGGAACGAGCAGGCCACGCGGGAGAAGTTCGTCGGCGACTGGGCGCTCACGGGCGACCTCGCGCGCAAGGACGCCGGCGGCTACTTCTGGTTCGTCGGGCGCAAGGACGACCTGATCTCGAGCGGCGGCTATCGGATCGGCCCGGGCGAGATCGAGGAGTGCCTGGGCCGCCACCCGGCCGTCGCGCTCGCCGCGGCGATCGGCGCGCCCGACCCGCTGCGCGGCGAGGTCGTGAAGGCCTTCGTCCAGCTCCGCCCGGGCACCGCGCCGAGCCCCGAGCTGGCGCGCGAGCTGAAGGACTACGTGCGCACGCGGCTGTCGGCGCACGAGTACCCGCGCGAGGTCGAGTTCATCGATGCGCTGCCGGTGACGACGACGGGCAAGGTCAAGCGCGGCGACCTGCGCGCGCGGGAGCGCGAGCGGCGCCCCGCCGGCCGCTGACGGGAGGCGCCATGGGATACGACTACGCGAAGTACTTCGGCGAGATCAGGCTCACCCACGACCTCACCACGCGGCCGGAGGAGCGCACGTGGCGGCTGGTACCGCCCCCGCGCGAGCCCGAGCCGCGCCGCTTCGTCCTCTACCTCGGCTGTAACGTGCTCCGCACCTCGCACATGGTCCGCACGGTCACCGCGATCTTCGACCGGCTCGGCCTCGACTACGTCGCGGTCGGGGGGCCGACCTACTGCTGCGGCATCATCCACCATCGCCAGGGCGACGTCGCCGCGGCCGAGGGCATGAGCCGGCACACGCTCGAGCTGTTCCAGCGCTGG
>JBBTPF010000129.1:0-1053 GCA_038066295.1 Candidatus Methylomirabilota bacterium
AGGATCCGCGCCGTCTTCATGCGCGGGGGTACCTCCCGCGCGCTCTTCTTCCACGAGCAGGATTTGCCGGGTCCCGGTCCCGCGCGGGACCGGATCCTGCTCGCGGCGCTCGGGAGTCCCGACCCCTACGGCCGCCAGCTCGACGGGCTCGGCGGCGGCATCTCGTCGCTCTCCAAGGCGTGCATCATCGGCCCGCCCACCCACGCCGGCGCCGACGTGGACTACACCTTCGCGCAGGTGGACGTGAAGGCGCCCGTCGTGGACTACAAGGGCAACTGCGGCAACTGCTCGTCCGCCGTCGGCCCGTTCGCGATCGACGAGCGGCTCGTGAAGCTCGAGCACCCGGGCTTCACGGGCGAGACGGTCGTGCGCATCCACAACACCAACACGCAGAAGCTCGTCGTCGCCCACGTCCCCGTGCAGGACGGCGAGGCCGCGGTGGAGGGCGACTTCGAGCTCGCCGGCGTGCCGGGCCGCGGCGCCCGCATCGCACTCGACTTCCTCGACCCGGGAGGCGCCGGCACGGGGCGCCTGCTGCCGACCGGTACCCCGCGCGAGACGCTCGACGGCCTGGAGGCCTCGCTCGTGGATGCGACGAACCCGGTGGTCTTCGTCCGCGCGAAGGACGTGGGACTCGCCGGCACGGAGACTCCGCAGGCGATCGACGCCGACCGCGGCCTCGCCGCACGGCTCGAGGCAATCCGCGTCGAGGCTGCCCGGCGCATGGGCATCCCGGGGAGCGCGGCGGTGCCGAAGATCGCGCTGGTGGCCCCGCCCGCCCCGTTCGCCGCGCTCGACGGCGCCAGGTACGGCCCGGACGGCGTGGACGTCGTCGCGCGCGTGATCTCGATGGGCAACTGCCACCGGGCGTTCGCGCTCACGGCGGCGATGTGCCTGGCCGTCGCCGCCCGCATCGAAGGGACTCTCGTGCATGAGTGCACGAGCGGAGCCACCCGCGCCTACGGCAGGCCACCCTCGGTCGAAGCCGGCCCCGCGGACCCCGCTACAATAATCAGGCTCGGGCACCCGTCGGGCGTGCTGCCGATCGCCGCC
>JBBTPF010000130.1:0-2351 GCA_038066295.1 Candidatus Methylomirabilota bacterium
GGCGCGGAGGGCGGCGACGAAGTCGGCGATCGTGAAGTCCACCTCGTGGCCGACGGCGGAGATGACGGGGGCCTTGGAGGCGACGATGGCGCGCGCGACGGCCTCCTCGTTGAACGCCCAGAGGTCCTCGAGGGAGCCGCCGCCGCGGCCGACGATGATCACGTCCACGTCGCCGAGGGCGTTCAGATCGCGGAGGGCCTGCGCGATCTCCGCTGCCGCGCCGTCGCCCTGCACGCGGCAGCCGGCGATCACGATGTGGAGCTCGCCGAAGCGCCGGCCGATCACGCGCAGCATGTCGCGGAGCGCGGCGCCGCTGGGTGAAGTCACGATGCCGATCTTCTTCGGAAACCGCGGGAGCCCGCGCTTGCGCGCCGGGTCGAAGAGGCCCTCCGCCTGCAGGCGCGCCTTGAGCTGCTCGAACGCGAGCTGGAGCGCGCCGAGCCCCCTGGGCTCGAGCAGCTCGACGACCAGCTGGTATTCGCCGCGCTGGGCGTAGACCTCGACGCTCCCGAACGCCATCACGTGGAGGCCGTCGGCCGGCTCGAACTTGATGCGGCGCCCGCGGTTGCGGAAGAGCACGCACCGGAGCTGCGCGTCCGCGTCCTTCAGCGTGAAGTAGGCGTGCCCCGAGCCGTAGACGCGGTGGTTCGAGATCTCGCCCTCGACCCAGACGGCGGGGAAGCGCTCCTCCAGCAGCGCGCGGAGCTGCGCGGTCAGCTCGGAGACCGTCAGGACCGCGCGCTCCGCGCTCATCGGATGTCCGCGCGCGTCATGAGCGGCATGCCGCTCATCGCGCCGCGAGCTGCCGGCGCGCCGCCGCGAGCGTGTTCTTGAGCAGCATCGCGATCGTCATCGGCCCGACGCCGCCCGGGACGGGGGTGATGGCGTGGGCGCGCTTCGACGCGGACTCGAAGTCCACGTCGCCGACGAGCTTGCCCGTCTCGAGGCGGTTGATCCCGACGTCCACGACCCAGGCGCCCTCCTTCACCATGTCGCCGGTGACCGTCCGGGCGTGCCCGGCGGCGACGCAGAGGACGTCGGCGCGGCGGGTGTGGGCGGCGAGGTCGCGCGTGCGCGTGTGGCAGGTCGTGACCGTCGCGTGGCGCGCGAGGAGGAGCTGGGCGAGGGGCTTGCCGACGAGGCGCGACCGGCCGACCACGACGGCCTCGGCGCCCTTCAGCTCGCAGCCGTAGTGGTCGAGGATCTCCACGCAGCCCGCCGGCGTGCACGGCACGACGGTCGGCGCGCCGGCGAGGAGCTGGCCGAGGTTCGTCGGGTGGAGCCCGTCCACGTCCTTCTCCGCCGCGATCGTCCGGATCGCCTCGTCCTCGTCGCACCCCGGGACGAGCGGGAGCTGGAGGAGCACACCGTGCACTTCCTCCTCGACGTTGAGCGTCTGCAGAAGTGTCACCAGCTCGTGCTGCGTGAGCCCCGCCGGGTAGACGAAGTCGCGCGTGGCGATGCCGACCGCCTCGGCCGCCTTCTTCTTGCCCGCCACGTAGAGCTTCGAGGGCGCGAAGTCGCCGACGAGCACCACGGCGAGCATCGGCGTCACGCCGGTTTCGGCGCGCAGCCGCTCGACGCCGGCCTTGACCTCGGCGAGGACCTTCTGGGCGACGCTCTTGCCGTCCAGGATCACCGTGGGTCGCGGGTCACGCGGGGATCGAGAGGCGGCGGATGGACGAGGCCCGGCCGGTGTCGGGATCCACCACGATCACCACGCCCTGCAGGGCCGCGGGGCCCTTGGCGGTCTCGAACCGGATCGGCATCTGCTGGAGGAAGCGCTGGATGATCTGGTCGCGGTCCACGCCGATCACCCCGTCGGTCGGCCCGGTGAGGCCGAGGTCGGTGATGTACGCGGTGCCGCCGGGCAGCACGCGCTCGTCCGCCGTCTGCACGTGGCGGTGCGTCCCGACGACGGCGCTCACCCGCCCGGCGAGATACCAGCCCATCGCGAGCGACTCGCTGGTCGCCTCGCAGTGCATGTCCACGAGGACGATCGGCGTCTCCTTGCGCAGCTCGGGGATCAGCGCGTCGGCCGTGCGGAACGGGCAGTCGATCGGGAGCATGAAGACGCGCCCCATCAGGTTCAGCACGGCGACCTTGTGCGGGCCGCACTTCACGGTGATGAAGCCCGCGCCCGGCGTGCCCGCGGGGAAGTTGGCGGGCCGGAGCAGGAGATTCTCCTTCACGATGTACGCGACGATCTCCTTCTTGTCCCAGATGTGATTGCCCGAGGTCATCACGTCGGCGCCGTGCTCGAGGACCTGCCGCGCGATCGGCGCCGTGACGCCGAAGCCGCCCGCGGCGTTCTCGACGTTCACGACGCAGAAGTCGATCGCGTGCTCCTG
>JBBTPF010000131.1:0-952 GCA_038066295.1 Candidatus Methylomirabilota bacterium
GCTACTTCCCGGTGCCGCCGATGGACAAGTTCCAGGACATCCGGTCGGACATGGTCCTGGCGCTCGAGAGCGTCGGCGTTCGAGTCGAGGTGCATCACCACGAGGTCGCGACCGGCGGGCAGACCGAGATCGACATGAGATTCGATACGCTGACGAAGATGGCGGATAAGGTCCTCTGGTACAAGTACTGCGCGAAGAACACCGCGCGGAAGTGGGGCAAGACCGCCACGTTCATGCCGAAGCCGCTCTTCCAGGACAACGGCTCCGGCATGCACACCCACCAGTCGCTCTGGAAGAACGGCAAGAACCTCTTCTACGAGCGCGGCGGCTACGCCGACATCTCCAAGATGTGCCTCTACTACATCGGCGGCATCCTGAAGCACGCTCCCGCGCTGCTCGCCCTGATCGCGCCCAGCACCAACTCCTACAAGCGGCTCGTGCCGGGCTACGAGGCGCCGATCAACCTCGTGTACAGCCAGCGCAACCGCTCGGCGTGCGTCCGCATCCCGGTGTACTCGAAGTCGGAAGCGTCCAAGCGCCTCGAGTTCAGGACGCCCGACAACACCTGCAACCCCTACCTCTCGTTCGCGGCGTGCCTGATGGCGGGGCTCGACGGCGTCGCCAACAAGATCGACCCGGGCAAGCCGGTGGACAAGGACCTCTACGAGCTGCCGCCGGCGGAGGCGAAGAAGATCAAGCAGCTCCCCGGCGACCTCGGCATCGTGCTCGACAACCTCGAGAAGTCGCACGACTGGCTCCTGAAGGGCGACGTCTTCACGCCGGACGTGATCGAGACGTGGATCGACTACAAGCGGAAGAACGAGGTGGACCCGGTGCGGCTCCGCCCGCACCCGTGGGAGTTCGCGCTCTACTTCGACATCTGAGCGGTGGTGACGGTCTCGGGGCCGCGGGCGGGCGGGGTCTCCCCGACCACGGCGCGCGGAGCGTCATT
>JBBTPF010000131.1:962-3574 GCA_038066295.1 Candidatus Methylomirabilota bacterium
CCCCCCCCCCGCGGCCCCGAGACCATCAGCACCGCTGAGCAGGGCATGGGCATGCGGGCGCCGGCTGCTCGTCCGATGAGCAGGGCGCCCGTCCCGCGCCGCGTGTAACCCCCTGATTTCTCGCAGGCCGGGTCTGGCATCCGGCTTGCGAGATCCGGGGCCCATGGAGAGCCGTCCGCGCTGGCGCGTGGCGATCGTCGACGACCACGAGCCCTCGCGCGCCGCGGTCCGCGCGGCGATTCTCGCGGCCGGCGGCGGGGTCGCGGGCGAGGCGCTCTGCTGCGCCGACGCGATCCCGCTCCTCAAGCGCGTCGAGCCCGACGTGGCCATCTTCGCCGCCGGCCTCCCCGACGGCGACGGCGTCGAGACGGCCGCCCACGCGATCGCGGCGTGCGACTGCCCGGTCGTGCTCTTCACGAGCCACTCGGACGCGGCGCTCGTCGAGCGCGCCCGCGCAGCGGGTGTGATGGCTTATCTCCTCAAGCCCCTGCGCGCCGCCGAGCTGGCGCCCGCGCTCGACCTGGCGATCGCGCGCTTCGGCGAGACCCGCCAGCTCCGCCAGACGCTCGAGGGGCGCAAGCTCATCGAGCGGGCGAAGGGCGCGCTCATGGCGCGCCTGGGCCTGACGGAGGAAGAGGCGTTCCGCCGCCTCCGCCGGGCGGCGATGGACAGCCGCCGGACGATGGTCGAGATCGCCCGCGCCGTGCTCACCTCCGAGTCAGTCGCCCGCGGCGTGCCTACCCGTTAGGCAGCCGCCGGGCCGCGGCGCCGGCGAGCTTCCGCGAAATCAATCAGTTGAGGCCAGGTACGCTCTTTGCACTTCCCAGGCGACGAGACGGACAACGGCGTCCGTGGACGCGGCAGAGCCGCCGCAGTCGACACTCATTTTTCGAAACGCAGAAAGGAGACGCCATGTCCGAGTACTCACGTCGAGACTTCCTCAAGGGGACCCTGGCCGTCGGCGCCGGCCTCGCCGCGGGAATTGGCGCGCCGGCCATCCTCCGGGCGCAGGGCAAGTCCGCGGTCAAGGCCGGCGTGCTGCATTCGCTGTCCGGCACGATGGCGATCAGCGAGGTGTCGCTCCGCGACGTCGTGCTGATGGCGTTCGAGGAGATCAACGCCAAGGGCGGCGTGCTCGGGGCGAAGATCCAGCCCGTCGTCGTCGACCCGGCGTCGAACTGGGACCTCTTCGCCGAGAAGGCGAAGCAGCTCCTGCTCCAGGAGAAGGTGGCCGTGACGTTCGGCTGCTGGACCTCGGTGAGCCGGAAGTCGGTCCTCCCGGTCTTCGAGAACAACAACGGCCTGCTCTTCTACCCGGTCCAGTACGAGGGGGAAGAGTGCTCGCGGAACGTGTTCTACACGGGCGCCACGCCCAACCAGCAGCTCATCCCGGCGGCCGAGTACCTCATGTCGAAGGAGGGCGGCGGCTTCAAGAAGTTCTACCTGCTCGGCACCGATTATGTCTTCCCGCGCACGGCGAACAAGATCCTGCGCGCCTTCCTGCTCGCCAAGGGCGTGCCGGCGGACTCGATCGCCGAGGAATACACGCCGTTCAACCACCAGGACTACCAGACGATCGTCAGCAAGATCAAACGGTTCGCCTCGGGCGGCAACGCGGCCGTGCTGTCCACGATCAACGGCGACTCGAACGTGCCGTTCTACAAGGAGTTCGCCAACCAGGGCCTCCGCTCGGAGAACGCGCCGATCATGGCCTTCAGCGTCGCCGAGGACGAGCTGCGCGGGATGGACACGAGCGCGCTCGTCGGCCACCTCGCGGCGTGGAACTACTACCAGTCCGTCGAGAACGCGGGCAACAAGAAGTTCGTCCAGGCGTTCAAGGCCTACGCGAAGAAGAACAATCTCCCCGGCGGCGACAAGCGCGTCACGGACGACCCGATGGAGGCGGCCTACTTCGGCGTCTACATCTGGAAGCAGGCCGTGGAGAAGGCGAAGAGCTTCGAGGTGGACGCCGTGCGGAAGGCCGTCTACGGCCAGGAGTTCATGGCTCCCGGCGGCAAGATCAAGATGCACGAGAACAACCACCACGCCTACAAGCCGGTGCTCATCGGCGAGATCCTGAAGGACGGCCAGTTCAAGACCGTCTGGCGGACGAAGGGCCTGGTCGAGCCGGAGCCGTGGAGCAAGTACACGAGCCCGGACAAGGGCTGCGACTGGGTGAAGTACAAGGGGACCTACCAGAAGAAGGCCTGATGCGTCGTTTCGCTCTCGTCCTATGGTTCGCGTGGCTCGCCGCTCCGGCGGCGGGCCACGCGGGCCCGCCCGCGCCGCCGGCGGCGGAGACCGGGCGCGCGCTCGCCAACCTCGCGGGGGAGGACGCCGCGAAGCGCGAAGCGGCTGTCACCGTCCTCGGTCGCACCGGCGATCCGAAGTGGCTCGCGTTCCTCGGGGCGCTGCGCGAGGGCAGCGTCTACGCGCGGGTCCGCGGCGGGACGACCGAGCTCGTCGTCGGCGTACGCCGGTCCACGCGCGGCGACCAGGACGTCATCGAGATCCAGAGCGCGTACGAGCGGGCGCCGCTCGGCACGACGCCGGTCGCGGAGCTCCGGGAGGTCGGCGCCGACCGCGCGCTGCGCCTCGTCATCAAGCCGTTC
>JBBTPF010000132.1:0-2522 GCA_038066295.1 Candidatus Methylomirabilota bacterium
CAGGCTGGAGCCCAGCCGCGACGGGACGCGCGGCCGCCGACCGCGTGGTCGAGCGGCCCCTCCCGAGGCCGCGCTCCTCGTGCCACCGTCCGCCTCCACGCTAGTACGCGGGGAGCTTCCCGGCCTTCACGCCGGTCTTGCGCACGGCCGCGACCTCGTCCGCGGCCCTGGCCGCGAGGAAGCGGCTGTCGCTCGCAAGCGTGACGAACCGGTAGCCGGCGGTGATCATCTTCAGCGCGTAGGCGGCCGTGTTGTTGTGGATGCCCGCGACGACGCCGTGGCGCTTGCAGGCCTCGACGATCGTCTGCTGCGCCTGCACGACGGGCGGGTCGGTCTGGTCGAGGCGCGGCTTGCACCCCAGCGCGAGCGAGAGATCGGACGGCCCCACGTAGATCGCGTCCACGCCCGGCACGCTCAGGATCGCGTCGAGATTCTTCAGCGCCTCCGCCGTCTCGATCATCGGCATCACGACGATGTCCGCGTTGGCGTGGTCGCCGTAGTCGCTGCCGGCGTAGATGGACGCGCGCACCGGGCCCCAGCTCCGGTAGCCGCGCGGCGGGTACCTGCACGCGGCGACGAGCGCCTCGGCCTCGGCCCGCGTGTTGATCATCGGGCAGATGACACCGTAGACGCCCGCGTCGAGGATCTTCATGAGCCGCGCGGGGTCGTTCCAGGGCACGCGCGCCAGCGGGATCACCGCCGTCGTCGAGATCGCCTGGAGCATCGTGACCGCGACCTGGTAGTCCACGACGCCGTGCTGCATGTCCACGGTCAGCGAGTCGAAGCCCTGGTGGGCCATGACCTCGGCCGAGAACGAGCTCGGGATGGACAGCCACCCGTTCACGACCGCCTCGCCCCGCGCCCAGATCGTCTTCAGCGTATTCTCTCTCACGTCCCTCTCCTCTCGCCCGTCGCGTCGCTGCCCGCTACGCGAGCTCCGGGCGGCAGACCGCCCGGAAGTTGCACCACCGGCAGATCCGGAGCTCCTCGGTCTTCTCGAAGTCGGCGATCGCGGCGACGTTCGCCTCGGGGTCCACCAGGTAGGCCTTCATCGAGCGGACGGAGAGGCGGAGCTGCTCCTTGATCGCCTCGAGCCGCTCGTCGCTCCAGTGGAGCTGCGTCACCTCCGGCTCGCGCAGGTTCGCCTCGAAGAGGTCCACGCGCGCGGGCTCGACGCCGAGCACCGCGTGGGCGTAGAGCGCGTAGCACCCGAGCTGGAACGCGGCGCCGTCCGGGCGGGCGCCGCCCGTCTTCCAGTCCACGAGCGCCAGGCGCCCGTCCTCCCAGAACCCGAAATCGGGCGCGACCCACACCGAGGTCCCCTCGAAGTCGAACACCTTCGACCAGTGCTCGATGGACCAGTGCTCGGGCGCCGTCTTCCGGATGACCGCGAGCAGCGGCAGGCGGAAGAAGTTCCGGAGGCAGGTGGCGACGTTGCGGCTCAACGCCTGCCACGCCTCCGGCTTCAGGTCCACCCCGTACTCGTGCTCGAAGAGCGCCGTCGTCTTGGGATTGTCGCGGTAGCGGCCCGACTTGGAGGAGCGCCACTCGCCACGCATCCGCTCGATGACGTCATTGATGAATGGCTCGACGGGGATGTCGCGGCCGTGGGCGAAGGCGTGGAACGCCATCTCGACCGCGTCGTGCACGACGCGCCCCGCCCACATCTGGCGCGAGGCGAGCTGCTTCAGGATGTAGAGGCGCCGCACGTCCTCGGGCCCGGCCGCGTCCCATCCGCCCCAGGAGCCGTAGTAGTGATAGTAGTACTTCCGCCGGCACTCCTGGAACGTGTTGTCGCGGCTCCGCGACCAGGAGAACTCGTTGGCCAGCTCCGCCATCGCCGGCATTGTCGCACGATGGCGGAGCCGCCGGGCGCTAAGGCTTCGGGAGGGCGTCCACGCCCGCCTTGGCGCGCCGCGCGCGCGCCGCGGCGCAGCTTGACGCTCCCCAGGCCCGCTGCTAGGTTGGACGCGATGGGGAAGACGTCGTTCCGCGTCGAGTGCCCGTGCTGCAAGGCCAAGCTCACGATCGACCCCGAGCTCGCGGCCGTGATCGCGCACGAACCCCCGCCCCCGACCCGGTCGGTCGGCGATCTCGGGGCGGCGTTCGACAAGCTGCGCTCCCGCTCGGCCCAGATCGAGGAGCGCTTTCGGGAGGGCGTGGAGGCCGAGGGGCAGAAGGGCAAAGTACTCGACCGCAAGTTCCAGGAGGGGCTGAAGAAGGCGAAAGACTCGCCGGACCCGCCGAAGCGTCCGTTCGACTACGACTAGGATGGGCGACGACCTGCTGGGCGGTCTCCTGCGGCAGGTCAGCCGGAGCTTCTACCTCTCGCTCGCGATCCTCCCCCGCCCGCTCCGCGAGCCCATCGGTCTCGCCTATCTGCTCGCGCGCGCGGCCGACAGCGTCGCCGACACGCGGCTCTGCGCGCGCCACGAGCGCCTCGCCCACCTGGAGACGCTGCGCCGGGCGTACGCGGGCGATCCCGCCGACGTCGGCGCGGTGGCACGCGCGTGCGCGCCGCA
>JBBTPF010000133.1:0-5188 GCA_038066295.1 Candidatus Methylomirabilota bacterium
GGTTGACGACGACGTCCGCGCCGTCCTTGCTCTTCTCGACCTCGACGAACGTCGCCTCCCGGGTCGCCTTCACCCGCTTGGCGATCTCGTCCCACATCCACTCGATCGGCTTCTCCTCCCACTTGTCCGACCCCGGCGCGCGATAGAGGGCCTTCGTCGGCCGGAGGGGATTGTTGGAGAGCTGGATGGTCGCCGCGCCCTTCGGGCAGAGCCGGCCGAGGGTGTGCGGCGTGTCCGGGTCCCCTTCGATGTCGATGATCGTGTTGCCCTTGGTGTAGATCAGCTGGGCGCAGCCGACGGCGCAGTAGGGACAGACGCTGTGGAAGGCCTTCGCCTCCTTGATCTTCAGCGTGGTCGCCGCGGCTTCGACCGGCGCCAGGTCGAGCCCCCGGCTGCCGACCGCAACGCCCGCCGCGGTGGCGCTCCCGAACTTGAGGAAGTCGCGTCGCGACAGACTCATCGGGACCCTCCTTGCCGCCGAGGGCGGCGTGGGTGCGCGAGGTGAGGGATGGCGTGTGGCACGGGCGCCGTGCCTCAGAGTTCGGGACTCGTCAGCTCTTCCCAGACTCGACGGAGCACCACGATGCGCTGGGGCCGGCCGGGCGCCCCCTCGACTCTGACGATGTCGCCCGGGTTGAGCGTCTCGAGCGTCGCGTGGGCCGCGTCGTCGGCCACCACGACCGTCCCCTCGGAGCACGAGAGGTCCGAGCAGACGTCCGCGTCGCCCTTCACGCGGAGGCGCCCCGTGTCCTTGTCGACCTCGACGACCATCAGACGGCTGTCGCGAAGCCACTCGGTGAGACTTTGCGTCATCGCCGGCCTCCCGGGTTCTCGACCTCTCGCTACGGAGGGGCTACGGTTGGCGCGGATGCTAGTGAGGTCAGACCACCTTGTCAAGACGCGGCGCGTGTGACAGGCCGCCGCGCTCGTGAAAACGAGCGCGAGCGGTTACTCCTCGCCTTCGATCCTCGCGTAGAGGGCGAGGCGCTCGTCGAGGAGGCGCATCGCCTCCTCGACCCGCTGGGACTCGAGGAGCTCGACGACCCGCCGCCGGGTCGCGAGGTCCACGATGGGCCCGTCGATCATCGGGTTGTAGAAGCGGCTCAGCTCCAGGAGGATGCGGTCGACGCGAGCGATATCAGAGAGATGGGCTTGCGCCTCTCGAAACAACTCGATGGCGTGGTCGTCGCGCCCCCTGAACGTCAGGCCTCGCCGGTGGCGGCTCTCGTCGGTCGCGTCGTCCGGGCGCTTCTCAGACACGCGGCGCCGCGGCCTCGTGGTCCAGGAGGAGCGCGTTGCCGGCGTAGAGGTTGAGGCTCTCCGGGCGGACGTAGCCGCACACCGTGATGTTGAGCTGCTCGGCCAGGGCCACGGCCATCTCGGTCGGCGAGGTGCGCGAGACGACCAGCGGCACGCCCATCCGCGCGGCCTTCAGGAGCATCTCCGACGACACTCGCCCGGTCGAGAGGAGGATGCGGTCCTCCGTCGGGATCCCGGCGAGAAGCGCCTCGCCCTTCACCTTGTCCACGGCGTTGTGCCGGCCGACGTCCTCGGCGACGACGAGGAGCTGCGCGCCGTCGGAGAGCGCCGCGCCGTGGATGCCGCGCGACTCCTTGTAGTGGACCGCCGCCGCGAAGAGATCCTTCATCCGCGCCGAGAGGGTCTCGGGCGCCACGCGGAGCGACGAGGAAAGCCGGGGGAACAGCCGGTGGTCGATGCGGAAGGTGATCCCGCCGCCGCAGCCCGAGGTGAGGACGCGCTCCGTCGGGAGCGCCACGGGATGGGAGAGCGTCACGTCCGCGCGGCCGTCCACCGGCGACACCTCGAGGCCCGCGATCTCGTCGAGCGAGGCGATCACCTTCTCCATCCAGAGGTACCCGACGACGAGGGCCTGGAGCTTCAGGGGCGAGCAGAGCAGCGTGAGGAACTTCTCGCCGTTGACCCAGATCGTCAGCGGTTGCTCGCGCACGACCTCGCCGACGACCTCGTCCGCCCGACCGCCGCGAACCCTGAAATAGGTGCGCATCGCCCGTCCCGTCGCGATTCTAGCGCGGATAGCGGACCCGGACCAGCGCGAGCCCGTGCGCCGGCGCGGTCGGGCCCGCGAGCCGCCGGTCGCGCGAGGCGAGCACGGACGCGAGCCAGGCGGGGTCGCGCGCGCCGCGCCCGACCGCGACGACGCTGCCGACGATGTTGCGCGCCATGTGGTGGAGGAAGCGGTCCGCCGACAGGAACAGGACCACGCGCTCCCGGCGCCGGACGACGTGCAGGGCCATGAGGCGGCACATCGGGTCCGTCGCGCGTCCCGGCGCCGCGCAGAACGCGCCGAAGTCGTGGAGGCCGCGGAGGGGGTGGAGGGCCCGGCGCATCGCGCCCACGTCGAGCGCCCACGGCACGTGCCACGCGTAGCGCGAGAGGAGGGGGCTCGCCACCGGCCCGGCGTCCACGAGGTAGGCGTACCGCTTGCCGAGGGCCGCGCGGCGCGCGTCGAAGCCGGCGGGCGCCGGGGACGCGTCGAGGACGCGGATGTCGCGTGGCAGCGCCGCGTTCAGCGCGCCCCGGACGGCGTGGCCCGGCAGCGTCGCGCGCGTCGTGAGCGACGCGACCTGGCGGAGCGCGTGGACCCCGGCGTCGGTCCGGCTCGCCCCGACGACCCGCGCGTGCGGGTCGACGGCGCGGGCCGCGTCGAGGAGCGCGCCCTGGACGGTGCGGCCGCGCGGCTGGATCTGCCAGCCGTGGTAGCCGGTGCCGTCGTACGCCAGCACCAGGCGGAACGTGGAGAGCAGCGCCGCTATCGCGGAGGCGACCGGCGGGTCGACGCCCGCGTCGGCACGAGGGTGAGCCAGACGAGCGCGACCAGGATGAAGAGCACGACGTCCACGACGACGTCCCACGACAGGGCCGTGAGCCCTTCCGGGACGCCCCGCTGGCGCAGCCACTCCAGGCGGGCGAGGTCCTTCGGCTCGTAGTGGCTCGGCGAGTAGCCCTGGAGCGCGTCGATGTAGCGGACGACGAGGGGAACGACCACGTACGCGACGACCACGATGGTGAGAACGACGGCCAGGTGGAACCGCTCGTGATACCCGAAGTGGCGGTGGTAGTAGCGCCGGAGCGACGTCATCTCCCGCCGCTGCTCCAGCCCGGGACGGTGCCGCGCCTAGCCCAGCAGCAGCTCGGCGATCTGGACCGCATTCGTGGCTGCGCCTTTCCGCAGCTGGTCGCCGACCACCCAGAAGCAGAGGCCGTTCGGGCTCGACAGGTCCTCCCGGATCCGTCCCACGAAGCAGTCGTCCTGTCCCTCGACCGCAATCGGCATCGGATAGCGGTGCTGCGGCGGGTCGTCCCAGAGGCGCAGCCCCGGGAACCGGGCGAAGCACTCGCGCGCCTCGGCGGGGGTGATCTTCCGCTCGGTCTCGGCGGTCACGGCGATCGAGTGGCAGGTGAAGACCGGGACCCGGACGGTCGTGGGCGAGATCAGGAGGTCCGGCGCTTCGAGGATCTTCCGCGTCTCGTTGACGAGCTTCGTCTCTTCGCCCGTGTACCCGTCCGGCCCGAACCTGTCGATCGCGGGAATCAGGTTGAACGCGATCTGGTGCGGGAAGTGGCGGGGCTGGATCGCCTCGCCGCGCGCCCAGGCGAGCGTCTGCTCTCGGAGCTCGGCGATCCCGTTGACGCCGGCGCCGGACACGGCCTGGTAGCTGGTGGCGATGACGCGGCGCAGGCGCCCCGCATCGTGGAGCGGCTTGAGCGGCATCACCGTGACGATCGTCGTGCAGTTCGGGGACGCGAGGATCCCCTGGTGGCGCCGTGCCACGTGCGGGTTGATCTCCGGGACCACCAGCGGCACGTTCGGGTCCATCCGGAACGCGTTGGACTTGTCGACGACCGTCGCGCCCGCCCTCACGATCATGGGCGCGAACGCCTTCGACTGGGCGGAGCCCGCCGAGCAGAAGGCGATGTCCACCCCCTTGAAGGCCTCGGCCTCGACCTTCCGCACCCGGATCGCCTCGCCGCGGAACGTGACAATCTTGCCGAGGGAACGCTCGGAGGCGAACGCGTGGAGCTCGCGCACCGGGAACTTGCGCTCCTCGAGGATCCGGAGCGTGCTCTGTCCCGCCGCGCCCGTGGCGCCGACGACGGCGACGGTCACGCCCGATGCCATCAGTACTGCGCCTCCAGGTCCCTCACGATCAGGTCCCCCATCGCCTTCGTGCCCACCGGCGTCGTCCCCGGCTGGACGATGTCGGCCGTCCGGTGCCCCCGCTCGAGCACGGAGAGCACCGCGCGTTCCACGCGGTCGGCGTCTTTTCCCATGTTGAGCGAGTACCGCAGCAGCATCGCGGCCGAGAGGATCGCGGCGATCGGGTTCGCGATCCCCTTGCCGGCGATGTCCGGCGCGGTCCCGTGAACCGGCTCGTAGAGGCCCACGGCCCCGCCCAGCGACGCCGACGGCAGCATCCCCATGGACCCCGCGAGGATCGCCGCCTCATCAGACAAAATATCACCGAAGGTGTTCTCGGTCACGATCGTGTCGAACTGCGTCGGCCGCTGGATCAGCGCCATCGCGCAGTTGTCCACGAGCACGTGCTCGAGCGTCACGTCCGGGTACTCCCGGGCGACGCGCGTCACCACCTCCCGCCAGAGCTGGGAGACCACGAGCACGTTCGCCTTGTCCACCGAGGCGAGACGCCCCCGGCGCTTACGCGCGACCTCGAACCCGGTGCGCGCGATGCGCTCGATCTCGCGCGAGGTGTACGCCATCGTGTTGACCGCCCGCGCGCCTCCGTCGGCGAACCGTTCGACGCCGCGGGGCTCGCCGAAGTAGAGCCCGCCGGTGAGCTCGCGGATCACCATGAGGTCGGTGCCCTCGACGACCGAGCGCTTGAGCGGCGAGGCGTCCACGAGCATCGGAAAGCACTTCGCCGGGCGCAGGTTCGCATAGAGGTCGAGCTCCTTGCGAAGCGCCAGGAGCCCGCGCTCCGGCCGCCGCTCGTGGGCGACGTTGTCCCACTTCGGGCCTCCGACCGCGCCGAAGAGGATCGCGTGGGAGGCCCGGCAGAGGTCGAGCGCCCCCGGCGCGAGCGGCCCGCCGGTCGCGTCGATCGCCGCGCCGCCGACGAGGGCCTCCTCGAACTCGAAGCCCACCCCGGCCCCCTTGCCCACCGCTCGCAGGACCCGCCCCGCCTCC
>JBBTPF010000134.1:0-10361 GCA_038066295.1 Candidatus Methylomirabilota bacterium
TACCAGGTGGATCGACGATCAGACGGCGAGCTCCAGTTCCGGCGCCCGGACGGGCGGCTCGTGCCCGAGGTGCCGGCTCCCGCCGCGATACCCGCCGATCCGGTCCAAGCGCTTCGGGCGCGGCACGAGGCGCAGGGGCTCCGCATTCATGCGCGGACGGCGACGCCGGGGTGGCTGGGCGAGCCCCTGAACGTGGGCTATGCGATCGACGTCTTGCACCCCTTGGCCGCGGGGTAGATGCGATGGCCCAGGCTGGGCGGTCGGCCGAGGGAATAGAGACCTGGGCACGGCCGGCCACGACCAGCTCGCCGAGCCACACGGCGTCGAAGCCGAGGTCCTCTGCTCGGCAATAGTAGCCGCGATCTGTAGTACCATCCGGACGCTCGCGTCGAGCACATGGAGGGCATCGAATGGACGCGGTCCGCGTCGCCGCGGTGGGTACCGGTCGCTGGGCCGGCACGCTCGCCGAGGCGGCGGGGCGGGGGACCGGCCTCGCCGTCGTCGGCTGCACGAGCCGTTCCGCCGCCAACCGCGCGGCCTTCGCCAGGACGCACGGCTGCCGCGACCTTCCGAGCTACCAGGCGGTGCTGGCCGATCCCGCGATCGAGGGCGTGCTCATCACGACGCCGCACTCGCTCCACGCCGAGCAGGTCGTGGCGGCCGCCGCCGCCGGCAAGCACGTGTTCGTGGACAAGCCGTTCACCCTCACGGTCGCTGACGCGCGGCGCGCGACGGAGGCGTGCCGCCGGGCGGGGGTGGTCCTCGCCGTGGGACACCAGCGGCGCAAGCAGGCGGCGAGCCGAGCCATCAAGCGGCTCCTCGACGAGGGGACGCTCGGACGCGTCGCCCAGATCGAGGGCAACTTCTCGGCGGACGTCGGGTTCGCGCTCAAGCCGGGCATGTGGCGCACCGTCCGGGCGGAGACGCCCGGAGGGCCCATGACCAACCTGGGCATCCACCACGTGGACACGTATCAGTACTTCCTGGGCCCGATCGCGCGCGTGATGGCCTTCGTGCGCCGTGTCGCGCTCACGGGCGTGGAGATCGACGACTCGACCTCGATCCTCTTCGAGTTCGCCTCGGGCGGCCTGGGCTACCTCGGCACCTCGTGGGTGCACGCGAACCGGACGTCCGTCGTCACGCTGCACGGCACCGAGGCGCAGGCCTGGAGCGAGGCCGACGGCACGCGCCTGTTTCTCGCCAAGCGCGGCCAGTCGGAGCGGACGGCGGTGGCGCTCCAGCCGGTGGACCCGGTCGTCGAGGAGCTGGCGGAGTTCGCGCGCTGCGTGAGGGAAGGGACCCGGCCGGAGGTCGGCGGCGAGGAGGCGACTGCGAACATCGCCGTGCTGGAGGCGATCGTGGAGTCGGCGGAGACCGGACGCGCGGTCGATGTGCGGCGCTGAGGCGACGTCCACGATCCAATTGACAAATCCACGAGAGCACGTCTAGAGTCCGCCCACGCCATCCGCGCCGTGTCGCGGGGCCTGGAGGCAAGCTCATGACAACGCTCCGACTCGTCGTCAGCGCCGCTCTGCTCGTAGCGCTCGCCGCTATCCCGGCCTCCGCCCAGGAGTTTCCGACGAAGCCCATCGAGCTGGTGTTGCCCTTCGGCCCCGGCGGCTCGCACGCCCTGACGGCGCGCGCGGTGGCGAGCGTCGCCCACCAGTACCTCGGCCAGCCGCTCCTCGTCGTGCTGAAGCCGGGCGGCGGGGGCGCCGTCGGCTCCCAGCAGGTGATCCGGGCCAAGCCCGACGGCTACACGCTGCTCTTCGGCGGCACGGGGCCGAACACGATCTTCGCGCTCGTCCAGAAGGCCCCCATCGGCGTCGAGCACTTCACGCCGGTGGCCCGGATCAACCACAGCCCTGCGGTCTTCGCCGTGCGCAACGAGGCGCCGTGGAAGACGCTCCGCGAGGCGATCGACTACGCGAAGAAGAACCCTGGGAAGTTCAGCTTCGCCAACACGGGGCCGTGGGGCGCGGCCGACTATCCGATGCGGTTGATCGCGAGGGCGGCCGCGATCGACTACAACAACATCCCGCACGACGGCGGCGGTCCCGCGCTGCTCGCCGTCCTCGGCGGCCACGCCGACGCCACCTTCGGTTTTGCGCCGCAGCTCATGCCCCAGATGATGGCCGGCAAGATGCGCGCCCTCGCCGTCACCGGCACCAAGCGCCTCGCCAACCTCAAGAACGTGGCGACGGTCAAGGAGGAGGGCTTCGACGTCAACTTCACCATGTGGCGCGCGGTGCTGGCGCCCAGGGGCACGCCGCAGCCGATCGTGGAGAAGCTCGAGGCCGCCTTCAGGAAGATGAGCGAGGACAAGTCCTTCCAGGCCCTGATCAAGCAGCTCGGCGACGAGGTGGACTTCCAGGGGGCCAAGGAGTTCGAGGCGACGTGGCGGGAAGAATGGGACGTCGCCGCCAAGGTCGTGGCGGGCACGCTGAAGTAGAGCGCGCATGGCCCGACGCGACGGGATCGCCGCGCTTGCGATGCTGCTGGTCGCGGGCGCGACGGTCTACGAGTCGGCAAAGCTGCCGTTCGGCGTCGTGCGGAACCCCGGTCCCGGGTTCGTGCCCTGGTGGATCGGCGTGGCGCTCGGAGCCCTCTCGGTGCTGCTCGGGGTGCACGCGCTCCGCGCCGGCAGGATCGAAGGACCCGCCAGACGCTCCGAGCAGGGCGCGTGGCGCCAGGTCGCCGGGCTGCTCCTGGCCCTCGCCCTGTACGTCCTGGCGTTCTCCCCCCTCGGCTATCCGGTCTCTACCTTCCTGCTCGTGCTCCTCATGCTGCGCTCGATGGTGCGGGCGCGGCCCGTCCTCGCTCTCGGCCTCGCCGTGCTGGCCGCCGGGGGCTCGTATCTCCTCTTCGCCGTCTGGCTGAAGGTCCCTCTGCCGCCGGGGCCGTTCGCGCGCTGAGCGCCGGGCCGTGGAGATCCTGAGCCTCCTGGCCGGCGGGTTCGCCGTCGCGGCCACGCCGACCAATCTGATGTATTGCTTCCTTGGCTCGTTCATCGGCACGGCGATCGGCGTCCTGCCGGGACTGGGGCCGCCGGCCACCATCGCGCTGCTTCTGCCGGTGACGTACGGCATTCCCGCGACCTCCGCCGTGATCCTCCTGGCCGGCATCTTCTACGGGGCGATGTACGGCGGCTCCACGACGTCGATCCTCCTCAACATCCCGGGCGAGGCGGCGTCCGTGGTGACGTGCCTCGACGGCTACCAGATGGCACGGCAGGGGCGCGCTGGCGCGGCGCTGGCGATCTCGGCCATCGGCTCGTTCGTCGCGGGCACGGTGAGCGTGATCGGCCTGATGCTCCTGGCGCCCCCGCTCGCGAGCTTCGCTCTCAGGTTCGGCGCCCCCGAGAACTTCGCCCTCCTGGTCCTCGGCCTCATGATGGTCGGCTACCTCGCGGGCGCGTCGATGGCCAAGGGCCTCATCATGGCTCTCCTCGGCCTGCTCCTCGGCATGGTCGGCCTCGACCCGATCATGGGGAGTCCCCGCTTCACGTACGGCGTCTGGAAGCTCAGCGAGGGATTCGAGTTCGTGCTGGTCGCCATGGGGCTCTTCGGGATCGGGGAGGTCCTCGTCAACGTCGAGCGCCTGACCGCACCCGAGGTCCTCAAGACGAGGATCACCGGCCTCCTCGCGAGCCGCGAGGAGTGGCGCCAGGCCGGGCTGCCGCTCGCGCGGGGCTCCCTCCTCGGCTTTTTCGTCGGCGTGCTGCCGGGCGGCGGCGCGATCATCTCCTCGTTCGTCTCCTACGCGCTCGAGAAGAAGCTCAGCCACCACCCCGAGCGTTTCGGCCGGGCGCCGTCGAGGGCGTGGCCGCGCCCGAAGCGGCCAACAACGCCGCCGCGACCAGCTCCTTCATCCCGCTCCTGACGCTCGGCATCCCGGGCAACGCCTCGATCGCGCTCATCTTCGCCGCGCTCTTGATCCACGGGATCCGGCCGGGGCCGCTGCTCGTCACGGAGCGTCCCGAGGTCTTCTGGGGGCTGATCGCCTCGATGTGGATCGGCAACGTGATGCTGCTGGTGCTGAACCTCCCGCTCATCGGCCTCTGGGTGAAGCTCCTCGAGGTGCCCTACCTCGTGCTGGCGCCCTTCATCGTGGTGTTCGTCCTCGTCGGCGCCTACAGCGTCAACAACAGCGTCTTCGACGTGGGGACGACCATCGTCTTTGGCGCCCTCGGCTACGTGCTGCGCAAGTTCGACTTCGAGCCGGCGCCGCTCGTCCTGGCGATGATCCTGGGCCCCCAGATCGAGGGGGCGCTGCGACGCTCGCTGATCTACTCGCGGGGCGATTTAGCCGTGTTCTTCCAGCGGCCGATCGCGGCGACGCTGATGGTGCTCGCGATCCTGATGCTCCTGTCGCCTGTCGTCCGCTGGCTCCTCGCGCGCAAGTTCCGGGAGATCGTGGGCCCGGTTTCCCGCGCGCCGGACTGAAAATCCTGGTGTCGGCGGTTCAAGAGTCCATCAGGGACGCCGTCTCGGCAACCATTCGACGGCGACGACACCGGCGGCGGCGAGCGGCCTGAACTCCGGGTCTCCCGTCATCACGACACCGCCGCGGTCCCGCGCGGTCACCACGGCGAAGGCATCGGCGTACGAGATCGGAAAGCGGGCCTTGATGTGAGCCGCGGCGAGCACCGTCGCCCGTGAGACTGCCACGATTTCCAAAGGGAGCTGATCGACGGCCGCGAGGGTGCGACGGGCAGCAACGAGGCCGCGCGCGCGTTCCGTGATGTAGAGCGCCTCGCCGAGGTTGATCAGTGACAGATACACGGTGTGGCGGCGCGCCTCTGCGCCCTCGAGAACCGATCGGACTCGTGGCATCCCCACCTCGCCCTCGAGATAGGCCAGGAGCGCGAAGCTGTCGAGCACGTAGGCCGCGGGATTACCGGCCACGCGCGCGCTCTCTCCTGTGCTCGGCGAGTAGCGCGCGGGTGAGCGATGTCCGCCCCTTCAGCATGCCGGCGGCCTGCCGGACGGGTCTGCCCATCGCCGGGACAAGGGCGAGGACGCCCCCGTAATCGACGACGGAGACTTCGGTGCCTGGATGCAGGTTGTACTTCTTCCGAAGGTCGGCCGGAATGACGACCCAGCCCTTCTCGGAGACGGTGACGGGCATAGGACCTCCTTGGTCGTTATACAGTCTGGAGAGAATGTATAACTACGCGTCACGTGGCACAAGCGAGTACGTTGCCCGGACGCCCTGAACTCATCGCACGCTGGCTTGGCCGGCCTGGCGCGCATCAGGTTCACTGCTCCTCAGGTTTGGGACGGTCGGGTCCGACTCGCGTTCGAGCCTCCAGGATGCGGAATGGGCCTGCCCTGCCTGTCCCGCTCGACGACCCGTCCGCACTGCGTGCAGGCCTCGAAACCAGTGTGCGCACCCAGCTTCTCGACAGCGGGGTGGCTGCAGGGCTTGTCACCCCACGCTTGGAGTAACTCGGCCGCCTTCTTGGTATGCATGAGCGCCCTCCTGGCCGAAGCCAGGTCGCATAGGGCTTGCCGTCAGATCACGTTCAGCGCGCGCAGCTCACCGATGCGCTCGCCGGTCATGCCGAGTTCCGCGCGCAGGATCTCCTCGGTGTGCTGGCCGAGGGTCGGTGGCGGCCGCCGCACCGTGGCCGGGGTGTCGTGGAGCTTGAACGGGATGCCGAGCAGGCGGAGCGTGCCGATGGTCGGATGCTCGACGGTCTCCACCATCCGGCGGGACGCGGTGTGGGGATCCTCCAGCGCCTGCGACACCGCGTTGATCCGGCCGCACGGCACGCCCGCCGCCCCGAGCCGCGCGATCCACGCGTCCGCGACGTCCCCGCGCAGGGTCTCGGCGATCAGGCCGTCGAGCAGATCCCGGTGGACGACGCGGTCACGGTTCTTGACGAACCGCCGGTCGCGCGCCCACTCGGGGTGGCCGACGGCTTCCGCAAAGCGCGCGAACTGGCCATCGTTGCCCACCGCCACCGCTAGCAGGCCGTCCCGGGTCGGGAATGTGGTGTACGGGACGATGCTCGGGTGGCCGTTGCCGAAGCGGCCGCCGTCCTTCCCGGCGACCAGGTAGCTCGCGGCCACGTTCACCAGCATCGCGAGCGAGGTTTCGTAGAGCGACACCTCGACGTGCTGGCCGCGGCCGGTGCGATGGCGAGCCTCGAGAGCGGCGAGGATCGTGCTGCAGGCGAGCATCCCGGTGCAGACATCGACGATGGCGACCCCGTACTTGGTCGGCGGTCCGTCCGGCGCGCCACAGATGCTCATCAGGCCCGATTCCGCCTGGAGGATGAAGTCGTAGCCGGGTTGACGCGCCTTGGGGCCGCTTCCGCCGTAGCCGGTGATCGAGCAGCGGATCAGGCGCGGCGCGTTCGCGGCGAGCCAGCCGTCACCGAAGCCCCATTTCTCGAGCGTACCCAGCTTGAAGTTCTCGACCAGCACGTCGCTCGTCCCGATCAAACCGGCGAGGATCGCCTGGCCTTCCGTGCCGGCCAGGTCGAGCGTGAGCGAGCGCTTGTTCCGGTTCACCCCGAGGAAGTACGCCGACTCGCCGCCGGCGAAGGGCGGACCCCAGCCGCGGGTGTCGTCGCCTCCGCCCACCGGCTCGACCTTGATGACTTCCGCGCCCATGTCGCCGAGCATCATGGTGCACAGCGGACCCGCGAGGATCCGCGTGAGGTCGAGCACGCGCAGGCCGGCGAGCGCTCCCGCTGCGGCGGCCATCGTCAGCGCCGCTTCCGGCGCAGCGCCGGGGGAGCGTTCAGATCGCGCTCGCAGCCGTCCAGGTACTCGGCCAGGGCCTTCTGATCCCGCTTCCGGAACCGGTTGAAGTCCGGCGTCCGACCGGCGAGAAACGCGTTCATTCCCTCCCGGGCCTCGTCCGAGCCCCAGACGTGCGCCAGCAGCTCCATTCCGTGCTGCCAGGACGCGTACAGCAGATCGGACTCGAAGTTGAACGACTTCTTGGTCATGCGCAGCGTCAGCGCGCTGTGGCCCTTGATCGTCTCGCACCACTTGAGCGTCTCCGCGAGGAGGTCCTTCTGCGGCACGCACTTGTTGATGAGGCCGATCTCGGCCGCTTCCTTCGCGGTGAACCGCCGCGCGCAGAAGATCATCTCGCGCGCGAGCCGCTCGCCGATGATGCGCGGCAGGTACTGGGTCGCGCCCACCGTGGGGCAGGCGCCGACCTTGGCGCCGGTCTGGCCGAGCACCGCGTTTTCCGAGGCGATCACCAGGTCGCACCACAGCGCGAGCTCGTGCCCGCCGCCCATGCACCAGCCGTTGACCATCGCGATCACCGGGATCGGCACCCCGCGGATCGCCATCGCCAGCCCCTGCATGCGGTCGTTCCACATGGAGCCGTTGGCGAAGTTGAGACGCTTCATGGCGAAGAAGTCGCCGCCCGCGGAGAACGCCTTGTCGCCGGCGCCGGTGAAGACGGCGCACACGATCGTGGGGTCCTCGCGCGTGGACTTCACCGCGTCGATCATCTGATCGAGAGTCTGCTCGCGGAAGGCGTTCAGCGCGCGCGGGCGGTTGATCGTGATCCAGGCGACCTGGTCCTTCACCTCGAACAGGATGTCGGTGTAGTCCTTGTTGGCGGCGACGTTGCGTGTCCTGGGCTTCGCAGGCATGACGCTCCTCACGGGAATGCGGGGCTTGACATCAACGGCGGAGTCGGCAACCTTGGCGCACGCCGACCATCTCGTTCCGCGGACGAGACCATAGCGCCGCGTCGTGGGCGGGTCAAGGCGAACGGCGATCCTTCACGCGAAGGGCGAGGGGCGATGAAGATCGAACGGGTCGAGGCGATTGGGGTGTCCCTGCCGCTGGCGAAGCCCGTCCGCATGGCCGGCGCGGAGGTGGCGACGGCCGAGAACGTCGTGGTCCGGATCCAGACGGACGGCGGCCTGACGGGCTGGGGCGAGTGCGCCTCCTCGCCGACCTTCTCCGGCGAGACGCAGGGCTCGATCCTGGCTGCGATCGACGGGTTCCTGGCCCCGGCCATCCTGGGCGAGGACCCGATGCGGCGCGAGGCCCTGCGGGCGGCCATGGAGCGGCGGCTCGCGGGCAACCACGGGGCGAAGGCCGCGGTGGACATCGCCTTGTTCGACCTGGCCGCGAAGAGCCTCCACGCCCCGGTCTACGAGCTGCTGGGAGGCCGCTCGCGCGAGGCCGCGCGCGTCTTCTGGCACCTGGGGAACGCCGATCCCGTGGCGGACGCGCGCGAGGCGACCGCGCGCATGCGGGATGGCTTCACCTTCTTCAAGTTGAAGGTCGGCACCACGACGGTCGAACGCGACATCGACGCGGCCCTCCGGGTGCGTGAGGCCGTGGGCCCCGAGTGCGATCTCGGCGCCGACGCCAACCAGGCGTGGAGCGTGGCCGAGGCCCTCCGTTTCGTGCGCGGCGCAGAAAGGGCCGGGCTCTGCTTCTTCGAGCAGCCGGTGGAGGCGTCCAACCTCGCCGGGATGGCCGCGATCGCCCGCGCCTGCGCCGTCCCGATCCTGGCCGACGAGGGGATCTTCACCGCCGAGGACGTCCTGGCTCACGCGCGGGAGGGCGCGGCGCAGATCGTGAGCGTGAAGCTCTTGAAGGCGGGAGGCTTCACGGGAGCGCTGCGGGCGATCCACGCGGCCGAAACGGTGCGTCTTCCTCTCCATCTCACGGGAAAGGTCGCGGAGTCCAGCATCGCCACGGCCGCCCTGGTCCATCTGGCCGTGGCCGTGCGCGACCTCCAGTACGGCGTCGGCATCACGAACCACTACCTTCGTGAGGACCTGGTGGCGGAGCCGATCCGGTCCGTCGCCGGCCGGGTGCGTCCTCCCGACGGGCCCGGGCTCGGCGTCACGGTCGACGAAGACCGGCTCCGGCGCTTCCGAAGCCGCTCGAGAGACTGAGAGTGTCCGAGACGGCAGCCGTGTTCCTCGCAGGGAGACTGCTTCGCCGAGCGATGCAATTGACGGGTTGACAGCGCCGAGCGCCGGATGATACCAACGGATGCCTTGCGGAATAGCGTTCTCCCACGAGGAACACGCAGCGCGCGCCCGTGGCGGTCGCCCGCGAGTGCGGCGTTCTCCGCTCGGTGACCGACCCCTACACGCCCTCAACGCTGACCGATCCCGCGCTGCTCCGGCGCGAGCAGGAGCGCATCCGGGACGTCGGCCGTGACTGAGCCGGCGGCGTTCGTCAGCATGCAGGGGATCGTCAAGCGCTTCGGCGCCGTGGAGGCGCTGCGAGGCGTCGATCTCGAGCTCGGCCCGGGCGAGGTCCTCGGGCTGGTGGGGGACAACGCGGCGGGCAAGTCCACGCTGATGAAGACCCTCACCGGGGTCCACCAGCCGGACGCGGGGCGCATCTTCTTCGAGGGCCGGCCCGTCCACTTCCGGAACCCGCACGACTCGCGCGCGCTCGGCATCGAGATGATCTACCAGGATCTCGCGCTGGTGCCGTCGCTCGACGTGGTCGCCAACGTGTTCCTCGGCCGCGAGACATGCCCTGGGCCACGTCGCACGACCTGGCGGACCTCGCCTATAAGGACGAGACCCTCAAGGTAGCCATTCACGTCTAACCGGGGAGAGTCATGGGGAACTTCGGCATCGCTGGGGTCGACTGGCAGCAGCGCATCAACTGGGATCGGCTGCGGAAGTACCGCCTCGAGCGCGCCCGCGAGAAGATGAAGGCCCACAACCTCGGGGCGCTCCTCCTCATGTACGACGAGAACGTCCGCTACGTCACGAGCACGCTGACGCCCGGGTGGAACCGGCTGAAGCCTGGCCTTCGCTACGCGCTCCTGTGCGGGGACGGGGCGCCCGTCCTGTTCGAGCAGGGGGACATCGGCTTCCAGATCCAGCGGCACGCGCCGTGGATCCCGGAGGAGAACATCCGCTGGTCCTACGCCTGGATCAAGGGGGCGGCCGGCCCCGCCTCGCGCCAGCAGGTGAAGAAGTTCACCGACGCGATCGTCAAGGAGATGAAGCGCTTCGGCGTCGCCGACCAGACGCTCGGCGTGGACTTCGTCGACATCAACATGCTCGCCGCCTTCCAGGAGGCCAAGCTCAAGTGGGTGGACGGGATGACGCCGATGATGGAGGCGCGCGCGATCAAGAACGTGGACGAGCAGGAGTGCATGCGCATCGTGGGCGCCATCGGCGACGCGGCCCACTGGGAGACGATGCGCTTCCTCAAGCCCGGGCTCACCGAGAACCAGGTGACGGCGCACATCATGGAGTTCCTCTACAACATCCCGGGCATGGAGGACGTGGAGGACGTCATCGTCTCGTCCGGCCCCAACACCTGGCCCAACTGGCGCAACTTCTCCGACCGGATCATCAGGCCCGGCGAGATCGTGTTCATGGACCTCGCCGC
>JBBTPF010000135.1:0-10866 GCA_038066295.1 Candidatus Methylomirabilota bacterium
TCCTGAGCACCCACCGCTACTACTGGCGGCACGGGTCGTACTATCAGGACGTCAAGCGGGAGGAGGATCTGGATCTCAAGCGCATCTCGCTCGATCGGCTCATCCTGGGATCGCCCGCGGACTGCATCGAGAAGATCCGCATGTGGAACAAGGAAGTGGGCGCCGACTACTTCCTGATCCGGTTCCGCCACCCGGCCGGGCCGCCGCTCGCAAAAGTTCTCGACGCCCTGAAGCTCTTCGGCGAAGAAGTCATCCCCAAATTCCGGTGAGAAGGGAGGGTGGAGTACACTCCGCGAGGTGAACCATGTACGAAGTCTATGCGCTCAAGTACGCGGAGCGGGACACGACGGCCTGCCAGTTCTTTTACCGCGAGGCGTCGCACGCGCCGCTCACGCTCCACTACTATGTCTGGCTGATCCTCGGCGGCCCCCACCCGATCCTCGTGGATACAGGGTTCCTCGAGGACGACGCGCGGGAGCGCGGGATCCGGAACTACGTGAGCCCCGCCGCGATGGTCGAGCGCGCCGGCGTCAAGCCCGGCGACGTGCCCCTGGCGCTCATCACCCACCTCCACTACGACCACTGGGCCGGGCACAGCCTGTTCCCCGGCGCGGAGTTCTGGATCCAGCGTGACGAGGTGGCGTTCTGGACGGGGCCCTTCGGCCGCTATCAGGCCTTCCGGAAGTCGGCCAACGTGGGGGCGCTCACGAATCTCGTGGCGCTGAACTACGCCAACCGCGTCCGGATCGTCGACGGCGACCGCCAGGTGCTCCCCGGGATCCGCGTTCACCGCGTCGGCGGCCACACCGCGGGGCTCCAGATCGTCACCGTGGACACGCCGCGGGGTACGGTCGTCCTCACCTCCGATGCCTCGCACTTCTATCGAAACGTCGAGACGGGCCAGCCCGTCCAGATCATCACGAGCCTGCCGGAGATGCTCCAGGCTTTCGAGACGATCCACGCCCTGGCCGGCGCCGAGCGGCTGATCGTCGCGGGCCACGACCCCCAGGTCGCCGAACGCTTCAAGCCGGTCGAGCCCGGCATCATCAAGGTCGGCTGAGAGCTCAGCGCCGGGGCGGGGCTCGACGACCGCGAGTGGGCTACTCGCGACGGCGAGGCGCGGTGGCCGGCACGGGGAACTCGTCGGGATCGATGGGGATCTCGACGATCGCCGGCTTGCCGCACGCGAGCGCCGCGCGCACGGCGTCGCCGATCTGGTCGGGGTGCTCCACGTAATACCCGCGGGCGCCGAAGAGCTCCGCGAACCTGTCGTAGCGCGGGTTGCCGATGTCGGCGCCGACGTAGCGCGCGTTGTAGAAGTGCTTCTGGTAGGCCTTCTCCGAGCCCCAGCAGTTGTTGTTCAGCACCAGCGTGACGGCGTTGATGCCGTGCCGCACCGCCGTCTCCAGCTCCTGCGCGTTCATCAGGAAGCCGCCGTCCCCGTGGATATTACTTGCGGATGCCCATCTTGGCGGCGAGCGGGAGGTACTTCTTCAGCTCCTCCTCCTGGAACCGCCAGAACGCCTCGGGCCCCTTGTAGGCGATCACCTTGTTGACCTTCAGCGCCTGCTCGAGGAAGGCGGGGTCCTTGGACGCCTCCTCGACGAGCGCGGCCCATTTCTGAACGATCGCGGCGGGGAGCCCGGGCGGTCCCGAGAGCCCCTGCCAGCCGACGACATCGAGGTCGGGGAACCCCGCCTCCTTGGCGGTGGGGACGTCGGGAAGCCCCGGCAGCCGGGTGGGATGGACGACGGCCAGGCCGCGGATCTTCCGCCCGAGGATCAGGCCGCCCGACTCGCTCCACTGCTGGCCGGCGAAATCCACGTGACCGCCGGCGAGCGCGGTGACCGCCGGCGAGCCGCCGGTGAACACCACGCGGTTGGTCTCCGGGACCGGGACGCCGGCCGCGTAGAGGAACTGGGAGACCGAGAAGCTCGCCACCCCCGCGATCCCGCCCAGCGCGTAGCGGAAGGCCTTGGGGTTCGTCTTGGCGGCCGCGGCCACGTCCCCGAGGCTCTTCCACGGCGAGTCGTCCTTGACCGTGTAGATGACGGGGTCCAGGGTGACGAGCGCGATCGGGGTCTTCCCCTCCATCTTGTACGGGACGTCGCTCTGGACGGCGAAGAGCATCGCGCTGACGGCGTGGTTGTCGAAGAAGAGCGTGTAGCCGTCGGGCCGGGCCCGGAGCACGTGCAGGGTCCCCGTGATGCCCGACGCCCCCGGCATGTTGACGACGTTCACCGGCTGCCCCCATTTCTTCGACGCGTAGGCGGCGGTCAGCCGCGCCGCCACGTCGGCGCCGCCGCCGGGCGCGAAGCCGACGACGATCTCCACCGGCTTGGCCGGGTACTGCGGTTGGGCGTCCGCGGTGCCCGTCGCCACACCCACGCCGAGAAGAGCCACCAGGACGATCAGCCACATGGTCCTACCCCCTTGGCCCGAGGGCCTGGAAAGGAACGACTGCGTCGCCTGTGGCCGTTTCGCCGCCCGCGACGACTTCCGCATAGACGCCCATGTGAACGTGTCCAAACTCGCGCCGAAGAATGACGGGGATGTCCAGGTCGCGCTCGGCGGTCGCTGGATTGACGGTCGTCGCCGCGCACCGGACGATGGCCGAGACGACGTGCAGCCGGGCGATCCCCGCCGTGATCTCGGCGCCGACCCAGCCGAGCTCCGCCCAGGCCGGCGCCCCCTCGATATAGAGATTGGCGCGGAATCGGATGGGATCGACCGGAACGCGTGTGACCCGTTCAAGCGCCGCGATGCTCGCCAGGTTCACGATGGAGACGTACTTGTACGTCGCCGAGTTCGGCTTTCGCTTCGCGTCAGAGAACGTATGGCCGGGCGCTTCGACGATCCTGGGCGCGCCGTTCAGCGAGTCCCCGAGAAAGTCGGCGAAGAACCTGCCGATCGCGAGGCGCCCCGCATCCTCGGTGAGCCGGGCGCTGAGGAGCCTCCGACCGTCACGCTCGATGGTGAACGCGCCGGTCTGCTCGTCGAAGCGCGTGCTGAGCCGAGCGAGCTTCTCATCCCGCATGAGCATGACGAAGTTCGTCTTGGGCAGCCATTCGGGACGCTCGGGATCGAAGCGCGTTGAAGCGTGCGCGATGGCGAACCGTCGGTCCTGCGGCAGGCTCTCTCCGGGCGCGAGCGTCACCCGCTCGAGATGCTCGGGACTCAGTCCCTTCACCGGGTAGCGGCAAATCGCGGCAATGCTGATCGGCATATCGCCCGCCTCGTGGGGACCGCCCGGCGTCGGAGACGATCGGGCGCCCGTGTGGCGGGATCTTAACCCGATCGGAGCCGCCCCGGCGCGCTGTCCTGAGATCATCCTGCTCGCCTCCCGGGCCTCGCCAGAAGGGACCACACGGTGAGCGCGAGGCCGGCGCCGATCATGGTCACCGCGATGGGTCGCGTCAGGAAGATGAGCGGGCTGCCGGCGGCCATGCTGAGCGACTGCCGGAGCGCGCTCTCGAGCATCGGCGTGAGGATCAGCGCCAGCACGAGCGGCGCCGTCGGGTACCCGAGCTTCGCCATGAGGTACCCGAGGGCGCCGAAGGCGAGCGCCATCCCGACGTCCGCGAAGCTGTTCCGTACGCTGAAGGCGCCGAGCACGCTGAAGAGCAGGATGAGCGGCGCCATCACCGCATAGGGGATCCTGACCAGCCGCGCCCACAGGCCGACCAGGGGCAGGTTGAGGATCAGGAGCATCACGTTGCCGATATACATGCTGGCGATGACGGTCCACACGAACTCCGGCCGCTTCTCGAAGAGCAGCGGCCCCGGCTGGAGCCCGTAGATCATCAGGCCGCTCAGGAGGACGGCGAGTGCCGGGGTGGCGGGGATGCCGAGCGCCAGCAGCGGCACGAAGCCGCCGCTCGTCGTGGCGTTGTTGGCGCCCTCGGGCGCGGCCACGCCCTCGATCGCGCCCCGGCCGAAACGCTCCGGCGTCCGGGAGACCCGCCGCTCGAGGTCGTAGGCGAGGAAGGAGATCGCCCCGGGCGTGCAGCCGGGGAGAAGGCCCAGAAAGAAGCCCACCCCCGTCGCTCTGAGCATCGTCCCGATACAGCTCCGGATCTCGCTCCACACCGGCATGAGCTTTCCCAGTGCGGCCATGGACACGGCGCTGACGGACTCCTCGACGCCGACCAGGACCTCGGTGATCGCGAACAGCCCGATGATGACGGCGATGAAGTCGATGCCGGAGAGGAGCGTCGTGGTCCCGAACGCGAAGCGACGCACGCCCGACATCGGGTCGAGACCCACCAGGGCGAAGAGGACGCCGAGAGTCGCCGCGCTCAGACCCTTGACGAGCGAGGCGCCCGACAGGCTCACGACGACGCTGAACGAGAGCACCACCAGCCCGAAGTACTCGGGCGGGCCGATGCGGAGGGCCACGTCAGCGAGCGGCGGGGCGAAGAACGTCAGCCCGATGAGCCCGAGGGTGCCCGCCACGAACGACGAGATGGCCGCGATCGCGAGCGCCGGGCCCGCGCGCCCTTGTCGGGCCATCTGGTAGCCGTCGAGGGTCGTGACCACGGACGCAACCTCGCCGGGGATGTTGACGAGGATCGCCGTGGTCGAGCCCCCGTACATCGCCCCGTAATAGATGGCCGCGAGCATGATGATCGCCGGAGCGGGCGGGAGGAAGGACGTGAGCGGCAGCAGGATGGCGATCCCCGAGGTGGGGCCGATTCCCGGAAGGACGCCGACGAGCGTTCCGAGCACCGACCCGACGAGCGCGAAGAAGAGGTACTGAGGCGTGAGGGCCTGGGCGAAGCCGTGGAGCAGGAACCCGAGCGTCTCCACGCTACGGGAGCGGCATGCCGAGCCAGCGGCTGAAGACGACGTGGCTCGCGATGGCGATCGCCGCGGTCAGCACGAACGTCACCGCCCACGAGAAGGCGCCGAGGGCGCGCAGGAGGATCAGGACGAGGAGCGCGGTCGCGGGCAGGAAGCCGAGGGCCGGCAACCCGACCACGTAGAGCACCAGCACGCCGAACACGAAGGCGACGCGGCGCCGGCGCGGCGCGTCGGGCCACGCGGGGAGGTCGGCCGCAGACCCCGCCATCGACGGCACGAAGTGGCCGACGGCCAGCGCGGCGAGCGCGACGGCGAGCGCGGCGGGCATGAGCTTGGCGCCCGGCCATTCATCCTTGATGCGGAGGGCCTCGACGAGCGAGACGACACCGAGCGCCAGGAGAAATCCGCCGCACACGAGGTTCGCGCGCCGCACGGGGTGCGGCCGGCGCGTCACGGCCGGCGCGGCAGCGCGGCGACGAAGCTCCCGCCGATCAGCGTCTCGCCCTTCTGGTTCACGCGGCGTCGCTCATCTGTAGCGGGGTCCGCGAGGCCGGCGTGGACCGTAGGTGGCCTGCACCAGGCGCGTTCCGCTCACTTGGTCAGCCCCATCGTCCGCGGCAGCCAGAGCACGACCTGGGGGAAGAGCATGATCACGGCGACGTTGACGAGCTGAACGTACAGGAACGGCACGATGCCGCGGAAGATCTCCGCCGTCGACACCTGGGGCACGGCGCCGCGGAGGACGTAGACGTTGAGCCCCACAGGCGGCGTGATGAGCGCGATCTCGATCATCTTCACCACCAGGATGCCGAACCAGATCATGTCGAAGCCGAGCTTCTCGACGATCGGTCCGAAGATCGGGAGCGTCAGCGCCATCATGCCGATGGCGTCGAGGAAGCAGCCGAGGATCAGGTAGACGATCAGGAAGCCGATCAGGATCCACCAGCGCGAGACCGGCAGCGACACGATGAAGTCGGTCGCGGTCTGGGTGAAGCCGGAAAAGGCGAGGAGCCGGCTGAAGATCAGCACGCCGGCGATGATGATGAAGATCATCACGCTCACGTGCCCCGTCTCGAGGAGCCCGCCCCTGAGGGTCTGCCAGGTCAGGCGCCCGAGGAAGAGCGCGGTCAGGAAGGTGCCGAAGGCCCCGATGCCGCCCGCCTCGGTGGGCGTGAACACGCCGAGGTAGATGCCGCCGAAGACGGCGAAGAAGATCGCGAGGAACGCCCAGTTGCCCGCCTTGAAGATGGAGGCGGCGCGCTCCCCCCACGCCACCCGTTCGGCCGGCGGCGCCAGCGCCGGGTTCCGCCACGCGATCACGTAGATGAGGACGGCGAAGGTGGCGGCCTCCATGAAGCCCGGGATGAAGCCGGCGATCAGGAGCGGACCGATGGAGGACTCGGTGAGGAGACCGTAGACGATCATGACCACGCTCGGCGGGATGAGCGCGTCCATGGCGGCGCCGGCGGCGACGGAGCCGGCGGCGAGCTTCTTGTCGTAGCCGTGGGCGAGCATCTCCGGCACCGCCATGCGCCCCATGACCGCCGCCGTCGCCGTGCTCGAGCCCGAGATGGCGCTCCAGAGGGCGGTGCCCCACGTCGTCGCGATGGCGAGGCCGCCCGGCAGGTGGCCGACCCAGGCCTTCGCCATCTTGTAGAGATCGGTGGTGATGCCGGCCGAAGACGCGAACGACCCCATCATGATGAAGAAGGGGATCACGACCAGCGTGTAGCTCGACACCTCGGAGTGGGGGACGCCGCCGGCGAGGACGGCGGCGGGCCCGAAGCCCCGCAGCGCGATGAGGCCGCCGATCCCCACCGCCGCCGTGACGAAGGCGATCGGCATGCCGAGCGCGACGAGGACGATCACCGCGGCCATGCCGAGCAGCGCGACGGTGAAGGGATCGATCATGCCCGGTCTCCGCGCGCGAGCGCGTGCACGGTCTCGGTCAGCTGCATCAGGAGTCGGAGGCACAGCAGCGCGCTTCCGGCCGGCACCGCCATCTTCGACCACCAGGTCTGGAGATATGCCGTCGGCGTGACGTCCCCCATGTCCCAGGCCATCCACGCCGCCAGCCCGCTGAACCACGCGATGAGGGTGAAGGCGACGAGGGCGACCGAGAGCGTGATCGCATCCACGAGGTGGCGTCCCCACTCCGGCAGCCGGTCGTGGAGGATGTCCATCCCGACGTGGCCGCCGCGGGCCTGGACGTAGGAGAGGGCCAGGAAGACGGCGGGAGCGATCATGAGCTGGGTCGCCTCGAGGTGACCCGCGAGCGGCCGGTTGAAGAGGTAGCGCATCACGACCTCGGCCGTGACGTAGAACATCAGGAGGAACAACACGACGGCCGAGCCCAGGTTCAGGACGGTCTCGACCCGTGCGAGGACGCGATGCAGGACGCCCACGAGCGCGCGTCTACTTCTTCCCGAGCTCGTTCATCTTCGCCTGCGTGAACTCGAAGACCTCCTTGCCCTTGAGTCCCTTCTTTTGCATGTCCTCGACCCAGGCCTTCCAGAACTTCTCGGCGTTGCCGAGAAGCTTGGCCCGCTCCGCGGGCGCGAAGTTGATGATCTCGATGCCCCTGGCCCTGAACTCGGGGTAGTTCTTCTCGTCCGCGGCGCCGTACGCCTTGACGAACTCGGCGACCGCCCCTTCCCGCAGGTCCAGCATGACCTTCTGCTGCTGCGGCGAGAGCTTGTTCCAGGCGCTCTGGCTGGCGCCGTAGAAGCACGGCTGGGTGCCGAGCGAGATCTTGTCGATGAAGTACTTGGAGATCTCGTGGATGCGGTACGAGACGAACGTGTAGGTCGACGGGAAGGTCACGGCGTCGACGACGCCGCGCTCGAGCGAGGGGAAGACCTCGGGGGCCGGGACCAGGCTCTTCACCGCCCCGTACTCCTCGAGGACCTGCGCCATCAGGCCCGACACCCTGATCCGCACGCCCTTGAAGTCCTCGACCTTGGTGATCCGCCGCTTCCCCATGATCTGGTACTGCGGCAGCGGGATGGGCACGAGGAGTTTCACGTTCCACCGCTTGAACTCGTCGAGGATGGCGGGATGCTCGGCGACCGCCATCTGGGCGCGGCCCTGCACGGTGATGTCGTCCGGCGTGAACATGGGAAGGTCGAGGACCGTCCAGAGCGGGAACTTGCCGGGATAGTAGGAAGCGCAGAGTAACCCGATCTCGAACGCCCCGCCCCGGATCCCGTCGGGCATCTCCGTCGCCTTGGCGAGCGCCTCGCCGTAGACCAGCTCGATCTTGACCTGCCCGCCGGTCTTCGCCGCCACCTCCTTGGCGAACCAGTCGAGCGGTATCGTCACCGCGCGCGGCGGGCCGAAGAGCGCCGCCTTCCAGGTCACCTGCTGGGCCTCCGCCCCCCCCGCCGCGACCAGCAGGGTGCACGCGAGCAGCGCCACGCCCGTCCGGATCCCGCTTGCCATCATGCGTCCTCCCTCTGTTCTCCCTGCAGTGCCCGCCTCGACGTCGACCCTCGCCCGCAAGGCGCAACCGCCCCGGCGCGGTCGAGCACGGGGATGCCGTCGAGCGGGAGCACGGATGCCACTGCCGGTACTCCGTATCACCCGGTAAGAACCCGTGTCAAGCGCGCCACCCTCGACCTCTCCCGAGGCCGCGCTCCGTGCGCCACCGTCTGCCTCCACAGCTAGCGAAGCCCGGCCGCGCGCAGGCGCGGGAACACGACGTCGCGGAAGGCGCGGACCTCCTGCTCGGGTCCGACGAAGGTCTGGAACGGCATCAGGTAGAGGTTCCGGACGCCGAGCTTCGTCATCTCGGCGATCCGTCCGGCACAGTCGTCGGGCGTCCCGATGAGACCCAGCGCGTCACAGAGCTGCGCGACGATCTCGTCCGGCACGAAGGAGGTCGCCGCGATGGCCGCCTCCCAGTCGTGGGCGTGCGAGAGGTCGGGATAGATCTTCCACACCGTGTCGGGGATCTCGATCGCCGGAAGGCGGAGCCCGGCGGGCCCGAGCCACTGGCCGCCCCAGCGGAGGATCCCCCAGTGGACCGCGGTCGGACGCGCGGCTCGACGCGCCTCTTCGGTGGTCGCCGCCGTCCCCGTCCGCACCGCCCAGATGATCTCGAGGTCCTCGAGGCGGCGGCCGGCCCGCCGTGCGCCGCGCTCGAGATGCGCCAGCGCGGTCTCCACGATGCCGCGGTTGAACCCCACCAGGAGGAGCGCGCCGTCGGCGATCTCGCTGGCGACCTCGATCGCCTTCGGTCCCGATGCCGCCATCAGCACCGGGATGCGCCGCCCCGAGGCATAGCCGAGCCGCCCGCGCGTGGCGCCGAAGTCGACGGTCTCACCGGCCAGCAGCGCCTTCACGGTGGTGATGCACGCGCGCATCTCGGCGAGCGTGGCGGGCTTGCGCCCGATCGTGCTCGCGGAGGTGTAGCCGGTGCCGATGACGCACTTCACGCGGCCCGGCGCCAGCTCTTCGACCGTCTGGATCACCCCCGCGAGCACGGAGGCGTGCCGCGTGAACGGATTCGTGACCGCGGGGAACAGCGCCAGGCGTGACGTGCAGGTGGCGGCCTGTCCAAGAATGAGGAAGGCATCGCGGCTCAGCATCTGGCTGTCGAGGATCCCGGCGCCGTCGAAGCCCGCGGCTTCGATGGACTGGATCAGCGTCATCAGCTCGGGCATCGGGGCGGTACCGGGGACACGCAGATGGACCCGAACAGGCTCGGTCATGATGGGCTGCCCGGATTCTATCGCGAACCCGAGATCGCGGCCCGGCCTTGACAGCGCCTGGACGAACGCCCAGAGTCGTGCCCATGACACCCTCCGGTCGAGAGCCCGTCTACGAGGTGGTGTGGCCGCTCGCGCCCTCGGCGGCCGTGGCGACGGCGCTGGCCGCGCGCATCCCCGATCTCTCCGGCAAGACGGTCGGTGAGCTGTGGGATTACCTCTTCAGGGGCGAGGAGATCTTCCCGCTCATCCGGCGCGCGCTCGAGCGGCGCTACCCCGGCATCAGGTTCGTCGAGTACGAGACGCTCGGCACGATCCACGGCCGCGACGAAGCGGAGCTGGCGGCGACCCTGCCGGACCAGCTCCGCAAGCACGGCTGCGACGCCGTCATCTCCGCCGTCGGCGCCTGAGGGAGCTGCACGCCCGCCGTGCTGCGGGCCGCGGCGATCGCCGAGGGGGCCGGCGTCCCGAGCGTCTCGATCGTCACCACGCCGTTCATGCAGCAGGCCGCCGTCGTCATGAAGGGTGTCGGTATGCCGGGGCTCCCGATCGCCGAGTATCCCGGCGTCCCGATGACCGACGGCCCCGACACCGTGCGCGCGAAGGTCGAGGCGCTCATCGAGCCGATCGTCGGGGGCCTGGCGAGGCCGGTGGCGACGACGGCGACGGCAGCCGTCGAGCCGGGGCCGAGCGACGTCCTGTTCAGCGGGACGCTCGACGAGGTCCAGGACTTCTTCTACCGGAACCTCTGGACGGACGGCCTGCCGGTGATCCCGCCCACGATTCCCCGGGTGGAGCGCTTCCTCGAGTTCACGAAGCGCTCGCCCGGCGACGTGATCGGACAACTCCTGCCCGAGAATCGCGCCGCCACCGTCTGGAGCATCGCGGTCAACGGCGTGATGGCGGGCTGCCGCCCCGAGTACATGCCGCTTCTCGTCGCCCTCGTCGAGGCGATCGCCGAGCCGGAGTTCAGGGTGCAGGACGCGGGGTCCACGCCGGGCTGGGAGCCGCTCGTGATCGTCAGCGGGCCCGTCGCGAGGGCGCTCGATCTCAACCACGGCCAGGGCGTCATGCGCGTCGGCCGCCAGGCCAACACGAGCCTCGGGCGGTTCCTGCGCCTCTATCTGAGAAACGTCGCCGGGCTCCGCATTCCTCCCGGCGCCGGCGACAAGGGGAGCATCGCGTCCACCTTCAACGTGGCCCTCGCCGAGGACGAGGCGGCGGCGGCCGGGATGGGCTGGACGACGTTCGGCCAGGACCAGGGCTTCGCCCGTGAGGACAGCGTCGTCACCGTCCAGAGCGTGGTGAGCGCGAGCCCGCCGATCTACACGGCAGGCACGCGCGCCCTCGACCA
>JBBTPF010000136.1:0-8754 GCA_038066295.1 Candidatus Methylomirabilota bacterium
CTCGTGACCGACGACCGGGCCGGGCAGGATTTCCTGGCCCGGCGCCGGCCGGTGCTGCTCGCACCCTGAGCGGGACTACTTGCCGGGGGTGTAGTAGGGGTTGTTCCCGGAGGCGTGGTCGGTGGTGTCGAGGACTTCCTCGACCTCCGGGAGCTCCTCCTTGATCAGCCGCTCGATGCCGGCCTTCAGCGTGATGTCCGCCGCGCCGCAGCCCTGGCAGCCGCCGCCCATCTGGAGATAGACGCGGTTGTCCTGGACGTCGATCAGCTCGACGAAACCGCCGTGGCCGGCGACGGCGGGATTGATCATCGTGTCGATCAGCTCCTGGACCTTGGTCTTGAGCTCCGTGCTCATGGTGGCACCCCTCAGACTGCTACTTTACCCGAAAGTCCGGTCAGGGCCAACTGGCCCTCGGTGGGCTGCTCCACGAGCTCCACCAGCGCCGATTCGACTTCGCCGCCGACGACGGAATCGGCGCCGTGCGCGCGCAGGTCGTCGGCGTTGAGGGCGGCGTAGAGCCCGTAGAAGGCGATGTGGCAGGCGGGGTTGACCGCGCGCGCGCGCCGGGCGAATGCCACGCCGAGGCGGAGCGCGGTGTGCATGGGGACCGAGATCGCGACGAGGCGCGCCTGCCGGACCTTTTCGGAATCGAAGGGCTCGACCGAGACATCCAACACGGCAGGGCGGTACCCCCGGCGCTCGAGAAACGCCGCGGGCCACGCCGCGGCGAGCGGCTGGTGGCCCAGCTCGTAGCACGCGACGAGCAGGATCGCGCCGGTGGCTTTCACGCGGGCAGTGTACCGCGGCGGTGGTATGTTCGGGGGCGCTGGTCAACCCACGAGGAGGACTGTTCCCATGCCCGTGAAGATCTCCGTCCGTCCCAACGGCCCGTACCTGATCGAAGGCGACTGCGAGGTCTACGACTCGGCGGGCGCCAAGGTGGACACGACCGGCAAGCCGAAGATCGCGCTCTGCCGCTGCGGCGCGGCCGCCACGAAGCCGTTCTGCGACGGCACGCACAACAAGGTCGGCTTCCAGGCGTCCTAGCCCGCGCGCGCCGCGCGCTACTCGGGCTGGGCCTCGGGCTCGACGTCGGTCAGGAGCGTCCAGTCGTCGGGCGGGGCGGGGTCGGGCCGCGTGCCGGCCGGTACGTTCACGGTGCGGCCGCGGCTCGGCGAGAACCATTCCCAGACGCCGGGCTGAGCGCCGGTGTCCGGCGCCTCGCCCATCTCGGGGCCGACCGCGCCGGACTCGGCGCGCTCGGTCTTCCGCTGCCGCTTCGCTTCCTGCTTGGCCTTCGCCAGATCGGCCTTGCGCCGTCGCTCGAAGCCGTAGTGGCCGCGGGGGCTCAACGATGCCTCATGGCACCTATCCTAACTCCGTTGACGGGATTCCGCGCGCATTAGAAGATAGCGCGCCTTGAAGATCGCCGAGGTCGTCGTCAGCGGGGTGGTCTGAGCCGCCGTGGCCGGTCGGTACGTCGCGCGGCGCCTGCTCCTGTTCGTCCCGACGCTCGTCGGCGCGTCGATCTTCATCTTCGTGCTGATGCGGCTCGTCCCCGGCGACATCGCCGAGATCCTCGTCTACCAAACCGGCGGCGAGACGAGCGCGATCCAGCAGAAACAGATCCGGCAGATCCGCCAGGAGCTCGGGCTCGACCGGCCCGTCGTCGTCCAGTATCTCGACTGGGTCGGGAACGCGGCGCGCGGCGACTTCGGCCAGTCCTACACGCAGCAGCGGCCCGTCGCCGACATCCTGAAGGAGCGCGTGCCGCGCTCGATCGAGCTGGCGGTGCTCACGATCCTCCTCGCGATGCTCTGGGCGGTGCCGCTCGGCGTCGTCTCCGCGGTGCACCAGAACCGCTGGGCCGACTACGTGGTCCGCGTCCTCTCGATCAGCGGCCTCAGCGTGCCGATCTTCTTCTCGGGCGTGCTGGTGCTGTACCTGCTCGTGAGGCTCTTCAAGTGGCTGCCGCCGCTCGAGTTCGTGTCGTTCACGGCGGACCCCGTGGAGAACCTCAAGCAGCTCATCTGGCCCGCCCTCGTGCAGGCCTTCTACATCTCGGCGCCGATCACGCGCCTCACGCGCTCGCAGCTCCTCGAGGTGATCCGCCAGGACTACGTGCGCACGGCGCGCGCCAAGGGGCTCGCCGAGCGCGCGGTGGTCTACCGCCACGCGCTCGCGAACTCGCTCCTGCCGGTGGTGACGTTCGTCGGCTGGTGGGGCGGGCGGCTCCTCGGCGGGATCGTGATCGTCGAGATCATCTTCTCGGTCCCGGGCATGGGGTCGGCGCTCGCCCACGCCGTGACCCAGCGCGACTACCCGACGGTGCAGGCGATGGTGTTCCTCATGGCGCTGATCTTCCTGATGCTCAACCTGCTCGTGGACCTCCTCTACACGTGGCTCGACCCCCGGATCAAGTACGCGTGATCCGCTGGGTGGCCCGGGTTCTCGCCAGCTTCGCCGCCCGCCAGCCGCTCGGCGCCGCCGGCGCGGTGATCGTGCTGGCGCTGGTCGCCACGGCGGCCCTGGCGCCCCAGCTGGCGCCCCACGGCGCGAAGGAGGCCGCGTTCGCGCCCTACCTGCCGCCGAGCGCCGAGTTCCCGTTCGGCACCGACCAGATCGGCCGCGACATCCTGAGCCGCGTGATCTGGGGGGCGCGGCTCTCGCTCTACGTCGGGCTCGTGTCGGTCATGTTCGGCATCACATTCGGCGGGCTCTGGGGCGTCGTCACCGCCTACTTCGGCGGCGCCGCCGACGCGGCGAGCCAGCGGGTCGTGGACACGCTGATGGCGCTGCCGCCGATCATCCTGGCGCTCTCCCTCATGGCGGCGCTCGGCCAGTCGGTGAACAACGTGATCCTCGCCCTGACGATCTTGTTGACGCCGACCGCGGCGCGCACCCTCCGGTCGCTGGCGCTCAGTATCCGCGAGAGCCCCTACGTCGAGGCGGCCCGCGCCGCGGGCTGCTCCCACTGGCGGGTGATCGCCCTCCACGTCTTGCCGAACACCTTCGCGACCTATATTGTGCTGGTCACCGTGAACATCTCGTACGCGATCGTCGTCGAAGCCTCCTTGAGCTTCCTCGGGCTCGGGGCCCCGCCCGACGAGCCTTCCTGGGGGGCCATGCTCACCGCGGGGTCGCAGGCCGTCGAGGCCGCCCCGTGGATGTTCCTCTTTCCCGGCCTGGCGATCAGCCTGACGGTCTTCGGGCTGAACCTCCTGGGCGATGCGATCCGCGACCTCACCGACCCGCGGCTCCGCGGCGGACTCGGATGACGCGCCCGGCGAACACACGAAGGAGACACTCCATGCGAACGGCTCACTATCTTTCGGTTCTCGCGATCGTCTTCCTGATCGGTCTCGGCGCGATCGGCGCCACGGCCCAGGAGAAGCCGCGCTACGGCGGCATCCTCAATTGGTTCGACTACGGCGATCCCGGGCGGCTCGACATCCACGCCGAGTCGCCCCTGGTCGTCCAGCAGGCGACGGCCGGGGTTTACAGCGGCCTCCTCCACTACGACCCCGACGAGCCGACCCGCATCGCGCCGGATCTCGCGGAGCGCTGGACGACCTCGCCCGACGGCAAGACGTACACCTTCCACCTCCGCAAGGGGGTGAAGTGGCACGACGGCCAGTCGTTCTCGGCGGCCGACGTGAAGGCGACGTTCGACCGTCTCCTGAATCCGGAGTTCAAGAGCCCGAAGTGCGGCGCGCGGCTCAAGCCCATGGTGGCGGGCGTCGAGGTGCTCGACCCGCACACCGTGCAGTTCCGCCTCAAGGCGCCGGCGCCCTTCATCCCGTCCATCGCGTCGGCCTGGTGCCGGGTGGCCGCCAAACACGTGCTGGAGAAGTACGGTGACCTCCAGAAGCCGGAGGCGCAGATCGGCACCGGGCCCTTCAGGTTCAAGCGGTACGAGCGCGGCAACGTGATCGAGTGGGAGAAGAACAAGGACTACTTCGTCCCGGGCCTGCCGTACCTGGACGGCGTCAAGCAGTACATCCTGGTCGGCGGGCCGACGCAGCTCGCCGCCGCCAAGGCCGGGCGGGTCATGCTGTGGGACACGTGGCCGCCCATGCGCAAGACCCAGGCCGAGGAGCTGGCCCGGGCCCGCGGCGACGCGGTCGACATCTACCAGCACCCCGTCAACACGATCTGGATCGTCTACCTGCACACCCAGAAGCCGCCGTTCGACAAGCCGGAGATGCGCCGGGCGGTCAAACTCGGCATCGACCGGCAAGAGCTGGTGGCCAAGTCGCTCGAGGGCGCCGGCGTCCCCTGCGGGATCCTCGACCCGAAACTCGTCGGTGACTACGCGCTGCCCCTGGACGAGGTCAACAAGCTGCCCGGCTGCCGGCAGCCCAAGGACCAGGACGTCGAGGAGGCCAGGAAGCTCGTGGCCAAGCACTTCCCGAACGGCGTGGACGTCGAGGTCGCCGTGCGCTCGGTCGGCAACTACCTTGACCGGGCGCAGCTCCTCCTCGCGCAGCTCCGGAAGATCGGCATCCGCGGCACCCTCAAGAGCTACGAGAGCGCCGCGGGGTTCGCGGTCTTCGGCAAGGGCGACTTCACGATGATCGCGACCCAGGACCGGGCGATGGACACCACCGACCCCGGCGACGTCTTCTCGCTCGTCTACACGACCCAGGCCGGCAGCAACTGGGGCAAGTTCTCGGACCCGAAGGTGGATGACCTCGCGCTCCGGGCCCTCACCGAAACCGACCGCGCCAAGCGCGTGCGCCTCTACCACGACCTCCAGCGCCACCTGCTGCAGGCCGACCTCTCGGCGGTCCCGGTCGCGTGGGTCGACGGCTATTACTTCCGCGACAAGAAGCTCATGAACTACAAGCACGGGTGGACCGCCTACGACAACAACACCTTCATGAAGGTCTGGTTGAAGGAGTAGTGAAGCGCGTCGCCGTCCTCGACGACTACCAGGGCACGGTCCTCGAGCTGCCCGACTGGCGGCAGCTCGCGGGCCGCGCCCGCGTCGAGGCCTTCCGCGACACGCTCAAGAGCGAAGACGCGCTCGTGGAGCGCCTGGCGCCGTACGAGATCCTGGTGCCGATCCGCGAGCGCACCCGCTTTCCCCCCTCGCTCCTGACGCGGCTGCCGGTGCTCGAATTCCTGGCGCTGACCGGCCGCAACTCGGGCCACGTCGACGTCGCGGCGGCGACGGCGCGGGGGATCCTCGTCGCCGAGACGGGAAGCTCGGGCCAGGCCGCGATGGAGCACACGATCGGCCTCATCGTCGCCGCCGTCAGGCGCATTCCCCAGGAAGACCGCGCCCTCCGCGCGGGGCGCTGGCAGACGAGCCTCGGCGTGGGGCTCGCGGGCAAGACGCTCGGCATCGTCGGCTTCGGCCGCATCGGGAGCCGCATCGGCGCGTTCGGCACCTTCCTCGGCATGCGCCTCCTCGCGTGGGGCCCGACGCTGACGGCCGAGCGCGCGACCGCCGGGGGCGCGACCTACGTCCCGCTGGAGACGCTCCTCCGCGAGAGCGACGTGGTGTCCCTGCACCCGCGCCTGTCGGACACGACCCGCGGGCTCATCACCGCACGGCATCTGGCGCTCATGAAGCCGACGGCGTTCCTCATCAACACGGCGCGCGGGCCGATCGTGGACGAGGCGGCGCTGGTCGCGGCGCTCCGCGAGAAGCGCATCGCGGGCGCGGCGCTCGACGTGTTCGACGAGGAGCCGCTGCCGCCGGACCACCCGCTGCTCGGACTCGACAACGTCGTGCTCACGCCGCACCTGGGCTACGTCACGCGCGAGGCGTACGCGACCTTCTTCCGCGAGGTCGTGGACGCGATCGAGGCGTACCTGGACGGCCGGCTCCCCGCTCGCGCCCTGAACCCTGAGGCGCGGGCGGGACTCCGCTAGGTTGATCGGAGGGGCCCATCGCTCTCGTTCCTTTCGTGGGGTTACCAGCGGGCGTCCCGGACGCCGAGCCAGTAGCCAAGGTGGTTCACGAGGATGTGGCCGCCGAAGCTCAGCCCGAGGACGATCGCGAGGTCCTCCCACGCGAGCGCCGCCCGCGGCCAGACGAGCAGCAGCGCACCCAGGACGAAGTCGAGCTGGTCCAACGGGATCCACGGCTTGCCCGGCGTCACGCCGGCCCGGCGCTTGAAGAAGCTCTTCACGGTGTCGCCCGCCATCGCGCCCGCGCCGAAGCGCACGCCCAGCTCGGCCCAGGCGCCGTACGCGACGAGCGAGCCCTCCCAGGCGAGACGCGACTGGACGAAGACGACGAGCACGGCGCCGAGCACGCCCGCGCCGAACCCCATGACCGTCTTGTGGCTGCCGAGCCAGCGCTCGCTGATCGGCCGGTTCCATCCCTTCCAGTACCTGACGAACGGGGGCGCCATGTTCGCGACGTAGGCCGGCGCCATGAAGTAGAGGAGCTGGGCGATACGGAAGAGCACGGCCCTCACGGCTCCGCCGTCCACTCGCGCCAGAGGGCGAGCAGCATCGCGACCGCGATCGGCCCGACGAAGAGCCCGATCGGGCCGAAGGCGAGCACGCCGCCCAGAACGCCGAAGAAGCCGAGCAGGAACGGCAGCTGGAGCGCCCCGGCGAGGAACCACGAGCGGATCAGGTTGTCGGTGACGCTCACGACGAACACGCCCCACGCCAGCAGGAGGACGCCCGCCGCCACCTTGCCCTGAAGGAGGAGCCAGATGCCGGCCGGCACGTAGATCGGCGCCGAGCCGAGGGGCGTGAGCGCCAGGAGCGCGCTGAGCGCGCCGAGCAGGACGGGTGCGCGGAGGCCGGCCGCCCAGTACCCGACCATCGCGAGCGTCCCCTGCGCGAGCGCCGTGAGGAGCGTGCCGTACATGACGGCGCGCACGGTCTCGGCCAGCGGCCGGAAGGTCGCGGCCATACGCTCGCCGCCCGCCCGGGCGAGCGCGCGCTGGGTCTGCGCCGCGAGCCGTTCGCCGTGCAGGTAGAGGAAGAAGAGCGTGACGAGCGCGAGGACGGCGTCGAGCGCGTTGCGACCGACGTTGCCGACCGCGCCCGCGACGGCGGCCGGCCACGCGCCGGCGCGGTCCAGGATCCAGCGCTCGCCCGCCGCCGGGTCGGCCAGCAGGCCCGTGACGCGGTCGGCGAGCGCCGCGCCGATCCACGGGATCTCGCGCACGAGGGTGACGGCGCCGGCCGGCAGGGCCGACGCCGACAGCTTGAGCTCGGCGAACGTCCGGCGGATCTCGGCGGCGAGCGCCAACGACAGGAGCATCGCCGGAATCAGGATGACGAGCAGCACGAGGACGATCATCAGCAGCGCCGCCGGGAAGGTCCGGTCGCCGACGCCGCGTCTGACCCTCCGGAAGAGAGGCCAGGTCGCGAAGGCGAGGATCGCCGCCCATCCGACGGCGACCAGGAACGGGCTCAGCACCGTGAGCGAGATGCCAACGATCAGCGCGTGGCCGGCCCACTGGACCCAGCGCTGACTTCGGGAGCTCTCGGTCATCAAGGGGGAATAGTAGATGAGAAGCGCAGCGGCGCGCCCGGAAATGCGTCCGCTCGACTGGAGCCGGTGTGGGATTGCTGATCCGGGTGCTCGTCAACGCCCTCGCGATCTACCTGATCGCCCAGATCGCGCCGGGAGTCGAGGTGAGCTCGATCCTCACGGCGCTCGGCGCCGGCCTCGCGCTCGGGCTCTTCCTGTTCGTGCTCAACGTCATCACGGGCCGGGGCCCGCACGCCTGAGGGGTTGTGAACGTATCGGGGCCGCGGGCGGGCGGGGTCTCGGGCGACCCGTTCCTGCCGCGCGTCGGTGCGTCGCCGCGGCCGGGAGTGGGAACGGCGCCGCGGGTAATCACGCTCCGCGCCCCGTGGTCGGAGAGACCCGCCCGCGGCCCCGATACGTTCACGGTCTCTGAGGCCCGGGGGCTGATCAGCCGTTCACCATCCGAGGTGGCAAGAAACCACGCGGGCCGCCGATACCCCGCGATGGGGCGGCTCAAAAACCGACGACATTCCACGAGGTTGGGCTCGGTTTCCGGATTGGTATCCGGCTTGCCTTAGATCCCTGTCAGGAGGTTCCAAGGCAATGATCAGCACACTGGTCAGGTCCCTTTCGAGAGTACCGATCCCGCTCCGGAGTCTCGCCGTCTGCGTGGCGTGCGAAGAGTGCTTCGAGCTCGGCGAGCCCACGTGCCCGTCGTGCGGCAGCGACGAGTATGTGCCGCTGCTCCATCTGCTCGAGGGCCGGATCCTCAACCTGACCGGCTGCAACTGATGACCCCGCGTCGCGTCCTGGCGGCGGCCGCCGCGCTCGTCGTGGCGGTGTCGCTCCAGCCGAGGGCGTGGGCCGGCCAGCCGGCCGACCAGCTCTTCGCGCACATCGACGCGGTGCTGCGGATCCTCGACGATACGGAGCTCCGGCAGCCCGGGAAGAGCCAGGAGCGGCGGCAGGCGATCCGCCGGATCGCGAACGACATCTTCGATTTCGAGGAGATCAGCCGGCGCAGCCTCGGGCGCCACTGGCAGGCGCGCACGGCCGCCGAGCGCGACGAGTTCATCCAGGTGTTCGGCGATCTGCTCGAGCGCTCCTACATCGGGAAGATCGAGACCTACAGCGGTGACAAGGTCGCGTTGCTCGGCGACGCGATCGACGGAGATCTCGCGACGGTGCGGACGAGGATCGTCACCAGGCAGGGGAGCGAGATCCCCGTGGACTACCGCATGCTCCGGCGCGGCGAGCGCTGCCGCGCCTACGCCGTCGTGATCGAGGGCGTGCGCCTCGTCGCC
>JBBTPF010000137.1:0-12509 GCA_038066295.1 Candidatus Methylomirabilota bacterium
TACTCGTAGGGCCCCCGCTCCACCGCCGGCAGCGCGACGCCCCAGTTCCCGTGGGGCGGCGGCGAGGGCGCCGTCCACTCGAGCGTCGTGGCCTGCCAGGGGTTCACCGGCGCCGGCCGGCCGCGGACCATGCTGACGAAGTAGTTGGCGAAGAACGGCACCTGGGCGGCGATCAGCCCGATGAGGCTCACCGTCGTGAACACGTTGATCCACTGGTGCGGCACCAGGGCGTCGTACTGCAGCGGGTTGGCGATGCGGCGCACCATGCCGGCGATCCCGATCCAGTGCATCGGGAAGAAGGTCAGGTTGAAGAAGACCAGCGTGAGCCAGAAGTGGAGCCCTCCGAGCGCCGGGCTCAGCATCCGGCCGAACATCTTCGGGTACCAGTAGTAGATCCCGGCGAAGCCGCCGAAGAAGACGGCCGAGAAGAGCGTGTAGTGGAAGTGGGCGACGACGAAATACGTCTCGTTCATGTAGATGTCGCTGGGGGCCGAGCCGAGGAAGATTCCGGTCAGCCCGCCCGTGGTGAACATCGCCACGAACCCGAGCGCCCACAGCATCGGCGTCTCGAAGGCGATCGAACCCCGCCAGAGCGTGGCGATCAGCGCGAACACGATCAGCGCGAAGGGCACCGAGATGAGGATCGTGGTGATGCTGAACGGCATCGCCAGCCGCGGGTCCATGCCGCTCACGAACATGTGGTGCGCCCACACGATGAAGCTGAGGGCGCCCGCAGCGATCGTGCCCCAGACGATCAGGCGGTAGCCGAAGACCGGCTTGCGCGCAAAGACGGGGAGCACCTCCAGCACGGCGCCGAGCCCCGGCAGCAGGATCACGTACACTTCCGGGTGGCCGAAAAACCAGAAGAGGTGCTGCCAGAGGAGCGGCTCGCCGCCGCGGTCGGGCAGGAAAAACCCGGTGCCGACGATGCGGTCCATCAGGAGCATGATGGCGCCGGCGATCAGCGGGCCGACCGAGAGCAGGAAGAGGCAGGACGCAGTCACCAGCTGCCAGATGACGAGTGGCAGGCGCCACAGGCTAAGACCCGGCGCCCGCATCGTCACCACCGTCGTCAGGAAGTTCACGCCGCCCAGGAGGAAGGCCGCGAACTCGATGGCGTGGGCGAGCAGCCAGAGGTTGAGGCCCCAGTTGACGCCGGTGTACTCCGCCTTCGCGCTGAGCGGAGGGTACCCCGTCCAGCCCGCCGAGGCCGCGCCGCCCGGCACGAAGAAGGACACGACGAGCACCGTCGAGGCCAGCGCCAGGAGCCAGAAGGACAGCGCGTTCAGGCGCGGGAAGGCCATGTCCCGCGCGCCGATCATCAAGGGGATCAGGAAGTTGCCGAAGGTGCCGAGCAGGATCGGCATGGCGACGAAGAAGACCATGATCGTGCCGTGCATGGTGACCAGCACGTTGAAGGTCTCCGGGCCTAAGGCGCCGAAGCCGGGGACCTCGGCGTCCGGCCACGCGAGCTGCCAGCGCATGACGTAGGCGAGGAAGCCCCCGACCAGCCCCATGATCAGGCCCACCGTGAGGGACTGCTTGGCGATCGTCTTGTGGTCCGTGGACCACACGTAGGTCCAGAAGAAGCCGGCCGCCTCGTGGTGCTCCGCCGCGGTGACGGTCGTCGCGTGACTCATCTCGTCTCCTTCCACTGCTCGGCGACCCACCGCGCGTACTCGGCAGGCTCGTGGGCGTGGAGGTATGCTTTCATGCCCGAGTGCCCGAAGCCGCAGAGGTACGCGCAGGGCAGCTCGTACTTGCCGGGCTTCATCGCGTCCAACCATCCCTCCACCGAGCGGCCCGGCACGATCGCCTGCTTCAGGCGGAGGTTGGGCAGGAAGAAGCTGTGGACGACGTCCCGGGACTCGAGCGTGAACCGGACGGGCTTGCCGGCCGGGATGTGTATCTCGTCGAGGAAGGTCTTGTCGTCGGCGCTACCGAACTTGCCGTCGGGGCCGGGATAGGTGACCACCCAGTTGAACTGCTTGCCCGTGACGTTCACGTGGAGATCGCTCTCGGGGCGGTCGATCTTCACCTTGGCCCAGACCGCGGCGCCCTTGAAGTCGATCCAGAGGTCGAGGACCAGCACGAGCGCGAGCGGCACGACGATCCACGCCGCCTCCCGCAGCCGGTCTCCCTTGACGTAGCTGGCCGGCCGCCCCGGGCGCCGCCGGTACCGCACGATGAAGACGAGGAAGATCCCCATCGTGACGATGAACCAGGCCAGCGTGACGTAGTAGATGAGCGCGATGATCCCGTCGATGTCGCGTCCGAAGCTCGAGACGTTCTCGGGCAGCCAGCTCAGGAACATAGGGCGGCCTTGGCCTCCACGGCGGCGCGCGCCGGCGGGCGGGCGAGGGAGGCGATCGTCACCGCCTCGAGCTCGCGCGTGACCAGCGCTTGCAGGCGCAGCCAGACAGGGTGGACGGTGCAGGACCGGTCGCGCGGGCAGGCGCCGGGATGCGCCACGCACCGGTTCAAGGCGATGGGGCCCTCGACGGCCTCGATCACGTCCTTCAACGTGATGTCCTCCGCCGCGCGGCCGAGGACCACGCCGCCGCGCGCGCCGGGATGCGTGCGCACGAGCCCCGCGCGCGCGAGCGCCTGCACGATCTTCGCGAGGTACGCGGCGGGGACCTCCTGGCGCTCCTGGATGCGGGCGCGCGGCACCATCGCGCCTGCGGGACGGGTGGCGAGATCGACGACGACGCGGACAGCGTAGTCGCCTTGACGAGTCAGGCGCACGAGCGAATCAGGACTAAAAGGGTCACCGTTTCTTACGAGCATGAAACGCCAAGAGCTACGCCAGGATCAATGGGGCGGATGAATGGTTTTTATGAGGCGAGCGGCCTAAACGGCCGTGCGCTACGCGGATCGGCGAGCGGCGCGGAGAAAGCGCCAGAGGTCGTCGACCCGCTCGGGCGGCACGCCCTGGCTCAGCGCGAGCCAGCGGAAATCGTCCCGGCGGTCCGCGTCGGCGAGATCGCGGTAAAGCTCGGCGACTTCGGTGCCGCTGACGAGGTCCGCGGCCCTCCACCGGCCGGCTCCCGAGATGCTGAACCTGCAGCTCATGACCTTGATGATAGACCCGCGGACGGCCGTGGCACAATGCCGTGAGGCCCGCCACCCATGATGCGCCGTGCGCTGCCGACCTCACGCCTCCCCGATGCCTGGCTCTCCGAGCGGGGGCTCGCCTCGGCGGAAGCCGACGCCCGCCGGCGCCGTTACGGCGCCAACGACATCGTCGAGGCGCCCCCCGCGGCGCTCTGGACCGTGGCGCGCGACACGGCGAGAGACCCGATGCTCTGGTTCCTCGCCGGGACGAGCGCGCTCTACGCCGCGGTCGGGCAAGGGGTGGAGGCGCTCACGCTCCTGGCGGCGATCGTCCCGCTGGCGGGGATGGACGTGTACCTCCACCGCCGCACGGCAGCCGCCACCGAGGGGCTCGTGAGCCGGCTCGCCGTGAGCGCCCGCGTGGTGCGCGACGGCGCGCCACGCGAGGTCCCGGCCGGCGGGGTGGTCGCGGGCGACATGGTGCTCGTCGGCCCGGGCGAGCCGTTTCCCGCCGACGGCATCATCGTCGCCGGCGCCGAGCTGCAGGCCGAGGAATCGGCGCTCACCGGTGAAGCCTACCCCGTCGGAAAGCGTCCTTTTGTAGCGGGGTCCGCGAGCCCGGCTCACTCTGTGGGTGGCCTGCTGGAGGTGCAGGGTGGCTCCGCACGCCACAACGACAGCGAGATGTTTGTGGAGCACGAGCACTGGGGCTTCGCCGGCACGCGCCTGCTCACGGGCTCGGCCGCGCTTCGCGTCGCGTTCACCGGCGGCGAGACGCTGTACGGCGAGATCGTCCGCTCCGCCGCGCCGGGCGCGCGCGCCCGCACGCCGCTCCAGGGCGCCATCGCGAGCCTCGTCACCGTCCTCGTCACCGTCGCCTCGGTGCTCTGCCTCATCATGGCCTGGGCGAGGCTCCGGCAGGGGTACGGGTGGGTCGATGCCCTGGTGAGCGCGGTCACCCTCGCGACAGCCGCGCTGCCCGAGGAGTTCCCGGTCGTTTTCACCTTCTTCCTCGCCGTCGGTGTCTACCGGCTCGCCCGGCGGCAGACGCTGGTCCGCCGCGCCGTGTCGGTCGAGAACATCGGCCGCGTATCGTGCATCTGCTCGGACAAGACCGGGACGATCACCCAGGGGCAGCTCCACCTCACCCACCTCCTGCCGGCGCCGCCGCTCGTCGCGCCGCGCCTCCTCTTCCTCGCCTCGATCGCCTCGCGCGCGGACAGCGGCGATCCGCTCGACAGCGCGATCCTGCGCGAAGCCGACGGCGAGGGCGCACGAGGCCTGCCGGTCGAGCCGCTCGCGACCTTTCCGTTCACCGAGGGCCGGCGGCGGGAGAGCGCGATCGTGCGCGACGGCGACGGCACGCTCATCGCGGCCGCGAAGGGCGCGACCGAGACGATCCTCGCGATGTGCCTGCTCGGCGACGGCGAACGCGAGGCCTGGATGAGCCGCATGACCGAGCTCGCCGCCGAGGGCCACAGGGTCATCGCGTGCGCCTGGCGGCCGCTCGATGGCGAGGTCTGGACCGCCCGCGCGCCCGACGAGCTCGCGCACGGGTATCGTTTTGCGGGCCTGCTGGCATTCGAAGATCCGGTGCGGGAGCACGTGGCCCGTGCCGTGCAGCTCTGCCACGAGGCCCAGATCCACACGATCATGGTGACCGGCGACCACCCGCTGACCGCCCGCGCGGTCGCGCGCGACATCGGGCTCGGCGGCCGCGACCCGGTCGTCATCTCGGGCGACGAGATCGAGGCGCGCGTCGCGCGCGGCGAGGGCGCCACCCTCCGCCGAGTGGACGTCATCGCGCGCGCCGCGCCGGCGCAGAAGCTCGCGCTCGTGCGCGCGCTCCAGGAGGCGGGCGAGATCGTCGCGGTGACGGGCGACGGCGTCAACGACGTCCCCGCGCTGCAGGCGGCGGACGTCGGCATCGCGATGGGCGAGCGCGGCACGCGCAGCGCGCGCGAGGTCGCCGCGATCGTCCTCCTGGACGACAACTTCCGCACGATCGTCCGTGCCATCGGGGAGGGGCGCCAGCTCTTCCGCAACCTTCAGCTGAGCTTCCTCTACCTGCTGACGGTCCACATCCCGCTCGTGATCACCGCCGCGTTCGTCCCGCTGGCCGGGTACCCGCTGCTCTACCTGCCCGTCCACATCGTGTGGCTCGAGACGATCATTCACCCGACCGCCCTGCTCGTCTTCCAGGAGCTGCCGCCGACAGAACGGCTCGCGCACGGCTCCGCCGGCGGGCCGGCACGCTTCTTCTCCCGCCGCGACTGGATCGCCATCGCGGGCACGGGCGGACTGATCACCGCGTTCGTCGTCGCGGGTTACCTCGCGAGCCTCGCCGAGGGCGGGCGGGTCGAGCACGGCCGCGCGATGGCGCTCGCGATCCTCACGTCCTCCAGCGCCGCGGTGACGGCGCTGCTCAGCGGGCTCCGGACCTGGGCCGCGCGCGGCATCGTGGCGGGCACGATGGCCCTCTCCCTGATCCTCATCCAGACGCCCGTGCCGGCGCGGCTGCTCCACCTCGAGCCGCTGCATCCGGCGGATTGGGCCCTGGCCCTCGTCGCCGCGGTGTTCGCCTGCACGCCGCTCGCGGGCTCGTTCCATGAACGCGGCTGACCCGGCGAGCGAAGCGCCCGTGTACCGCCCCTTCGCGCTCCTCGCGTTCGCCGCCACGCTGGCCGTCGGCACGCCGATCGGCGGCTGGATGCTCGCCTGGCTCTACTGGGGCGCGCCGGCGGCGCCGATCGCATGGGTGCTCCTCCATGCCAATCTTCAAGTCTTCGGCTTCTTCGCGACGCTGATCCCCGGCGTCGCGCCCCATCTCTTCGACCGGTTCACCGGCCATCCCATCCCGCGGCGGCCCGTGACGCCGTGGGTCCTCGGTCTCCTCGCCGCCGCGCTCGTTCTAAGGGTCTCGGGGACGTGGGCGGCCTTCCCGGCGCCCGTTCTGGCGGCAGCGCTTCTCCAGGCGGCGGCGTTCCTCCTCTTCGCGTCGTGGGTCCGGCGCGTCCTCGATCCGCCCGAGCTGTCATTCCTGCGCCGGCATCTCACGGCGAGCACGGGCTGGCTCGCGCTCGCCTGCCTGGGCGAGGCGATCCTCCGGTGGCGGGCGCTCAACCTCGGTCTCGCCGCCCCGCCGCTCGCCGCGATGCGGGCCGTCCACGCGATGGGGATCTTCGGCGGCGTGCTGGGCTGGGTCCTCGGCGTGCTGCTCCGCGCAGGGCCGATGTTCGTCCCCGGCTGGCGCGTGCTGCCTGGTACCGCGCGCGCCATGCCGTGGGCCCTCGCGCTCGGAGTTCTCGTCACGCTCGTGGGGGAAACGGGAGCGTGGCGCGGGGCGACCGGCACGGTGCTGGCGAGGCTCGGCGAATTCCTGGCGCTCGGCACGGTCGCCGTCGTCGCGATCTCGGGCGGAGCCTTCAGGCGCGCCCCCGGCGTCCTGCCGATGGCCTCGCGGAGCGCCGAGGAGTCGAGGATCTTCCGCCTCGCCGCCGTCTCGGCGGTCGGCGCCGTCGCCGGCTTCGCGGCGGCTGCCGTCCTGGCGGCGCTCGGCGCCCACACGCACCTCGTCGCCGACGCGGCCCGCCATCTCGCGACGGTCGGGTTCCTCACGTCGGTGGTCGTCGCGATGGCCTTCCGCCTGATCCCGGTGCTCGAGATGGTCGCGCTGCCGTGGCCGGGGCTCCGCCGGGTGGCGTTCTGGGCGCTCCTCGGGGGTATGGTGCTGCGGACCGCCGAGCTCGGCGCCGCCTACGGCGCCCCGGCGATCGCGCCGCTGGTTCCGCTGTCGGGCGTGCTCGTGTGGATCGCCGTCGCCTGCGTCGCGGCGAACCTCGGCCGCGCGATCAGCGCGCCTCGTCCAGACGCCACGTCGCGTGGCAGCGCGCGCAGCTCGCCATGAGCCCCTAGGTCGTATGGCCTAGAGAAATGATGCATTCGCCCGATTCCAAACATCCGACCGAACGGCCTACTGTACGCGCAGTCCGAACAATCGTTCTGTCGGAGGTTCGGCGTGGCGATCGAACATCGGTACGCGGGGATCCTTGAAGCGGCGCGCGACGCCTTCGCCCGCCGCGGCTTCCACCAGGCGTCGATCCGCGAGATCGCCGGCGCCGCCGACCTGTCGCTCGCCGGGCTCTACCACTACGTCCGCGGCAAGGACGAGCTCCTCTTCCTCGTCCTCGACAACGCGCTCGACACGCTGCTCGGGGCGCTCGACCAGGCGGCCCAGACGGCGCGCACGCCTGAGTTGAAACTCCTCGCCCTGATCCAGACGCACCTCGACTTCGGCTTCCACCACGCGGCGGAGCTCAAGATCATCAACCGCGACTACGATCTGCTGCCGGAGCCCCGGCGGTCCGAGATCGCCGCCAAGCGCGGCGAGTACCTGCAGCGCGGTCTCGCGATCCTGCGCGAGCTCGATCCCAACGGGCGGTCGGGGGACGAGCTCCTGTCGGCCACGAACCTGCTCCTCGGCATGCTGAACGGCATTGCGACCCGGCCCTTCCTGCGCTCGCGCGAGGACGCGAGGACGCTGGCGCAGAAGGTCGGAGCCCTGTTCCTGTACGGGTTCCTGGAGCCTGCGGAGGCACACCATGACTCCTGACCAGATCCTCGAGCACTGCCGCGACCTCTCGAGCCAGCCGCTCGGCGCGGTCGCCGAACGGTGGAAGGTCACGCATCCGGGCGGGCGGGCGGTCGCCGCCTACCCGGTCTGGGCGCCGGCCGAGATCATCCACGCGGCAGGCATGCTGCCGCTGGCGCTCCTCGGCGGTGGCACCTCGGTCGAGCTGACGCACGCCGACGCCCGCTTCCAGTCGTTCGTGTGCTCCGTCGCCAAGTCGAGCCTCGAGCTCGGCTTCCAGGGGATCGTCAAGGGCGTGGACGGCTTCGTCTTCTCGAACATCTGCGACGTCGCGCGGAACCTCTCGTCGATCTGGAAACGCAATTTCCCCGACGCCTTCATCGATTACCTGCACCTGCCCCAGAACTCGACGTCGCCGAGCGTCCCGGTCTACGCGGCCAACGAGCTCCGGCGGCTCGCGGCCGCGTTCGAGCAGGCCTTCGGCCTCAAAGTGACGGAGCCGGCGCTGGCGAAGTCCATCGAGATCTACAACGCGCTCCGGACGCGGATGCGGGCCCTCTACGCGTTCCGCATCGCCGAGGCGCAGAAGCTCTCGACGACCGAGCTCTACGTGGCGCTCCGCGCGGCGACGTGCGTGCCGCCCGAGGAGGCGCTCGCATGGTTCGACGCGCTCCTCGAGGGGCTTCCGCGACGCGACGCGCGGCCGCGCGACCGGCTGCGGGTGGTGGTCGAGGGGGCGTTCTGCGAGCAGCCGCCCCTCGGGCTTCTCGAGGTGCTGGAGGAGGCCGGGTGCTACGTCGTCGAGGACGACCTGCTCCTCGGCTGGCGGTGGTTCACCTCGGACGTCGCCACGGACGGCGACCCGTTCGAGCGGCTCGGCGCGGCGTACGTGAACCAGGCGGTGCCGTCCTCCACGCGGCACGAGGCACGCGAGCACCGCTCGGCGGGGCTCATCGAGAAGGTCCGGCGGTCGCAGGCGCAGGCGGTCATCTTCATGCCCGCGAAGTTCTGCGAGCCCGCGCTCTTCGACTACGTCCTCATGAAGCAGGGCCTCGAGCGCGTCTCCATCCCGCACATGATCGTCGAGTTCGAGGAGAAGATGTGGACCTTCGAACGGACGCGGAACGAGATCGAGACCTTCGTCGAATCGATGCTGTTCGATTAGGCCGAGGAGGCTCAGCATGGCAACGCCGGTCACGGAACGGCAGTACCAGGGGAAGGTCCACGAGCACTCCCGCCGGCTGATGAACGCGTGGATGGGGGAGCTCTCGCGCGCCGAGGCGGAAGGGCAGCCGACGGGCGCCATCATGATCTCCGGCAACTGCGTGGAGCTCCTCCTCGCGTGCCACATCCTGCCGATGTTCCCGGAGGTGACCGCGCTCCAGAACGCGATCCGCCACAAGTCGCTGCCGCTCATCCTCAAGGCGGAACAGGCCGGGTACTCGAGCGACAACTGCGCCTACGTGAAGGCGGATATCGGGCTCTTCCTGGACGGCGGGATGGGCCCCGGCAAGCCGATGCCGTTCCCGACGATCACGGTCTGCAACTACGTCGGCTGCAACGTCTACGTGAAGTGGTTCGAGCACCTCGCCGACCTCTCGGGCTCGAAGCTCTTCATGCTCGACGTGCCGTTCGCGCGGACGGCGGGCGAGCCGACCCAGGCGGACGTCCAGTACGTGGTCTCGCAGCTCAAGGAGCTCATCGCGCTCTGCGAAGGGATCACGGGCAAGAAGTTCGACATCGACGAGCTCCGGGAGATCCTCGGCTACTCCGCGCGCGCCGAGGAGGGCTACGCGCGCTCCAAAGCGCTCTGCAAAGCCCACCCGGCGCCCTTCGACGCGTACTTCGATGCGATCAACATGATGGGGCCGATCAACGTGCTCCGCGGAACGAAGGAGGCCGCCGAGTTCTTCGACGTGGCGGTGGTCGAGTTCGAAGAGCTTGTCGCGCAGAAGCTCGGTCCGCTCTCCGAGGAGCGCTTCAGGACGGTGGTCGAGGGGCCCCCGCCGTACCCGTACTACAAGAACTTCCGGAACCTCTTCTCCAAGTGGGGCGCCGTGGGCGTCGCCTCCACGTACTCGACGGTGGGCGGCATCTGGGAGTGGGGCTTCCGTCACGACCCCCGGCGCCCGCTCGAGTCCATCGCCGAGCAGATGCTCCGCGAGAACCTGACGAACCGCTCGATCACGGCGCGCTACCAGCAGATCAGGCGTTACGTCGAGGAGTGGGAGGCGGACGCGGTCGTGATCCACTCGATCAAGTCCTGCCGCCTCTTCTCCGCCGGGCAGGGCGACATGCGCGACTATTTCACGCGCGAGCTCGGCGTGCCGACGCTGCTCGTCGAGTCCGACCTCGAGGACCCGCGGTATTACGCCGAGGCGCAGCTCAAGAACCGCATCGACGCCTTCTTCGAAGCGCTCGAGCACAGGAAGGTGGTCGTGGGAGCCGCAGGACGTCGCGGGGCTGGGGCCCCACCGTCCGAGGCGAGTCTATGAAGGTGGTCGTGGGGATTGACCGACTTTCGCGGGCTGGGGCCCCGCCGTCCGAGGCGAGTCTATGAAAGAAATGGGTCGAGCGATGACCGTGGAAAAGATCCCGGTCTATTGCTACCAGTGCGTGGCGGGGCCGGACCTCCTGAAAGTCATCGTGAAGGACGGGATCGCGGTCGGTGTCGAGCCCAACGGGGACGTCGCCAACGAGCACCCGGCGTGCGGCAAGGTGTGCGTCCGCGCCTATGGGCTCGTCCAGAAGCTCTACAACCCGGCGCGCATCAAGACGCCCATGCGGAGGACCAATCCAAGAAAGGGCCGCCACGAGGACCCACGCTGGGAGCCCTGCTCGTGGGACGAGGCGCTCGGCCGGCTCGCCTCGAAGCTCCGTGGGCTTCGCGACGCGGGGCTGGTGGACGAGGCGGGCTACCCGCGCCTCGCCGTCACCTTCGGCGCGGGCGGCACCGCGCCGGCCTACCTCGGGACGTTCGCCGCGCTCCTCGCGGCGTGGGGGCCGGTGGACCAGGGCATCGGCAGCGGGCAGGGCGTCAAGTGCTACCACTCCGAGCACCTCTACGGCGAGTTCTGGCACCGCGCGTTCACGGTCGCCGCCGACGTGCCGCGCTGCGACTTCGTCCTCTCCTTCGGCTACAACGGCGACGCCTCCGCCGGGGTGACGGGGGTCTGGCGCCACGCCGAGGCGCGGTCGCGCGGGCTCCGCTGGGTGCAGGTCGAGCCCCATCTCTCGATCACGGGGGCGGGCGCCAGCGAGTGGGTGCCGGTCAGGCCGAAGACCGACACGGCGGTGCTCTTCGCCCTGCTCCACGCGATCCTGATCGAGCATGACTGGCGCGCGGTGTGCGACGTCCCGTTCCTCGAGACGAGGACGAGCTCGCCCTACCTCGTCGGCCCGGGCGGGTACTATCTCCGCGACCCCGAGACCCAGAAGCCGCTCGTCTGGGACCTCGATCGCGGGCGCGCCGTCCCGTTCGACGACCCCGCGTGCGTCCGCCCGGCCATGGAGGGCGACTACATCGCGGCCGGGGTCGAGACCGGCGCCGACGGCGCCCGGCGGAGCGTGAGCGAGCGGGTGCGGCCGGCGTTCGCCCTGCTGCTCGACCACGTCCGTCCTTACACGCCAGAGTGGGCGCAGGACATCGCCGACGTGCCCGCCGGGACGATCCGGCGCCTCGCCGCCGCCTATCTGGAGCACGCGACCGTGGGCGCCACGATCGAGATCGACGGCGTGCCCTACCCCCACCGGCCCGTCGCGGTCCTGCTGGGGAAGACGGTGACCAATGGCTGGGGCGGCTACGAGTGCTGCTGGGCCCGCACGCTGCTCGCGGCGCTCGTCGGCGCGCTCGAGGTCCCCGGAGGCATCCTCGGGACGACGGTGAGGCTCAACCGGCCGGCGCAGAACCGGCTCGACTCGGTCAGGCCCGGACCCGATGGATTCATGGACCAGCCGCTGAACCCGACGGGCAAGGACACGTGGAAGGGCGCACCGCACATCAGGAGCGCCTACCGGACGCTCGTGCCGCTCGTTGGCCACTCGGCGTGGTCGCCCGCGCTCGGGCCCTCCCACCTGCCGTGGCTCTTCATGGAAAGCCCGCCCGAGCACTGGCCGGCGCCGACCATGCCGGAGGTCTGGATCATCTACCGCACCAACCCCGCGATCTCGAACTGGGACACGGGGCGCATCGAGCGCGACCTCGAGCGTTTTCCGTTCGTCGCGGCGTTCGCGTACACGCAGGACGAGACCAACTGGTACGCGGATCTCCTCCTGCCGGAGGCAACCGACCTCGAGTCGCTCCAGCTCTACCGCGTCGGCGGCACGAAGTACGTCGAGCAGTACTGGCAGCACGCGGGCTGGGCGCTCCGCCAGCCGGCGGGGGCGCCGACCTGCGACACGCGCGACCTCACCGACGTCGCGACCGAGCTGGCCGCGCGCGTCGGGATCCTCGACGGGTACCTCGAGGCGGTGAACCGCGGGGCGGGCACGACGGTGGATCTCCGCGGCGAGGGCTACGACTACGCGCTCCGCCCCGGCCGCCTGCCCGCAGCCTCCGAGATCTGGGACCGCGTCTGCCGCGCGGCCACGATGTCCCTCTCCCACGGGCGGGACGAGCGGGACCTCGAGTGGTTCAAGAGGAACGGCGCCTACTTCGTGCCGTTCGAGACGAAGAACTACTTCCTGCATACGACGATGATCGACAAGGGGCTCCGCTACGAGCTGCCCTACCAGGAACGGATCAAGCGCATGGGGGAGGAGCTCGCGGCGCGGTTGCACGAGCGCGGGATCACGTGGTGGGACGTGCAGCTCGACGAGTACCAGCCGCTGCCGAAGTGGAAGGACTTCCCGGAGATCTGGC
>JBBTPF010000138.1:0-1226 GCA_038066295.1 Candidatus Methylomirabilota bacterium
CGAAGCGAGGCCGTGGCGGTTGCCAATCGCGTTCGGCGACGAGGAGCTCCACGGTTTTGAACCGCTTCTTCCGCTGCGCATCGTAGCGATAGCGCACGCAGATGAGGCGGTCACCGTACTGCGCGAGGAGCTGCTTCGTGCCCTTCTGGCCCGGCTTGAGATGCAGCCGTACCCGCGGGGTGGAAGACTCGCGCGAGCGGCGGGGTGGCGTGGCGCGGGCGGAGGGTTCGGCGGGCGCGATCGATGAGGCGCGGTAAGGAGGGCCGGCGGGGCTCGGCTCGTGGACCGCGGACGCGGAGGCGCACCGGCGGCCCTCCGACAGCACCGCGTACGAGAGCGGCAGCTCCCTGAGAACGCTGGTCATGCCACGGCTCGCCCTCTGTCAGCGAAGAGGGTAGACGACGAGCCTGGGTCACGCAATGTCCGAATTCCGATACGTCGGGCGGGTCGCCGAACGTTCCGGATCAGGCGCGGCGGGCGCTCGCCGACCTTCGATGCCGGCCACGCCCGCCGCGCCCGCCGTCGCCTGTATTCGGAAGTTAGCGGACGACACCGGGACCATGCGCGCACATCACCGCCGACCCGTCGTGCGCGGGGACCAGAGGAAGTCGGATTGGTCTGGACGCGGGCCGTGAAACCGGCAGCTGACCGACTTCACGACAGCCCCGCGCCGCGGTCTCGCAACTCGGTCTCGCAACTCGCTTGACAGCGGCCGTCCCAGGCTCTAGGTTCGCCGGGAGTTCACCGAGGAGGGGAGTCATGGCGATCGCACTACCGCAGTCAGTGAAGAAGATCGTGCAGGACAAGGCCTACGGCCACGTCGTCACGTTCAATGCAGACGGGAAACCGCAGGTGACGATGGTCTGGATGGACGTCGACGGTGACGAGGTGCTCTTCAACACCGCCGACGGGCGGCTCAAGCCGAGGAACCTGCGCCGCGACCCCCGCGTCATCATCTCCGTCCAGGACCGTAACGATCCCCAGTCCTACATGGTCTTCCACGGGAAGGCGAGCGTGACGGAGGCCGGGGCGGACGACCATATCGACACGCTTGCGAAGCGCTTCCTGGGCGCGGACAGGTACCCGTTCCGCCGGCCCGGCGAGAAGCGGCTGGTCGTGCGGGTCAAGGTGGATCGCATCGGCGGCTACGGCCCCAAGATGCAATCCTGGACGTAAGGGCCCGCGCAACAATTAGTCCAGAGGACTCCGCGCAACTCTGACCTGCG
>JBBTPF010000139.1:0-2275 GCA_038066295.1 Candidatus Methylomirabilota bacterium
TGCCCGATGTCCAGAAGCTGGCGGGTGGGCGACTGGATCGCCGCGTCCAGGTCGTTCGGGCGGACTGGCTTGAAGAGGCAGCGGCGGATCCGGAGCGCGGCGAGCCGGCCCTGATCCTGCTCGCGCAGCCCCCAGCCGGTGACAAACATGATCGCGACGCGCGGGTCGATCGCGCGGATCCGTTCGGAGAACTCCCAGCCGTTCATGCCGGCCATGCCGAGGTTGGTCAGCACCGTGTCGAAGCGGCCGGGCGCGTACGCCTCGAGGCCGGCGGCGCCGTGCGGCGCGGCGGTCACCGTGTGGCCGGCGTGGCGCAGCAGCTCGGTGAGCGTCGAGAGCACCTTGGGCTCGTCGTCGACGAGCAGGACGCGCGCCTGGCGCCGCGGCGCCGGCACGGCCACCGGCGCGCTGGTCTCGACCGCCGCGCGCGCGGCCGGGAAGGTCAGCGTGAAGGTCGTGCCCCGGCCGGGCGCGCTCTCGACGCGGATGTCGCCTGCATGGCGGCGCGTGATCGAGTAGGCCATCGAGAGACCGAGGCCCGAGCCGGCTTCCCCCTTCGTCGAGAAGAACGGCTCGAAGATCCGCCGCTTCACGGCCTCCGGCATCCCGGTGCCGGTATCGGCGACCGTGATCGTCACCAGCCCCCCGCGATCGGTCCGGGTGGCGATGGCGAGCGTGCCGCCGTCGGGCATCGCGTCGAGCGCGTTCAGGATGAGGTTCGTCATCAGCTCCGTCAGCGCCGCGGGCCGGCCCCGGACCGACTCCACCGCGCCCAGCTCGAGCCGGAGGTCGAGCGGCCGGTTGTCGCGCGCGATCTTTTCCTCCCAGCGGGGGCGCGTGATGGCGATGGCGTCCTGGACGATCCGGTTGATGTCCACGCCCACGAACTCCTCCTCGGGCCGCAGGCGCGCGAAGGTCTGGATGCGGCGCACCGTCTCGGAGCCGTCGAGCGCGGCGGCCTCCACGATCTTGAGCGAGCGGCCCACGAACTCCGCGTCCTTCGGCTTCTGCTTCATGAGCTGCGCGTACCCGAGGATGGCCTGCAGGAGGTTGTTGAAGTCGTGCGCGATCCCGCCCGCGAGCTGCCCGAGCGCCGTGAGCTTCTCGGACTGCTGGAGCTGCTTCTCGACCTCGCGCTGGGTGGTGATGTCGCGGACGATCGCGATGAGCCCCTCCAGCTCGCCGTGCCGCCCGTGCAGGGCGGACAGCGTGACGGCGAGCGCCGCCGGCCGCGGGTGGCCGGGCGCCGGTGTCGTCTCGAAGGCGTACATGGGCGCGCCCCGGGCGAGCCGCTCCCTGGCGTCGGCGTACTCGGCGCCGGGCAGGAGGTCGGTGACCGGCCGGCCGAGCGCCTGGACGGATGCCAGGCCGAAGACGCGCTCGGCCGCGGGGTTCCAGCCGTCGATGGTGTCGTCGGGGCTCACGGAGATGATCGCATCGCCGGCGGAGGCGATGAGCTTCTCGAGCGAGCGCTTCGTGTCCGCGATCTCGCCGTAGAGCCGCGAGTTCCGCAGCGCGATCGCGAGGTACTCGGAGAGCATCTCGAGGAGCTCCCGCTCGCGCGGGTCGACCGCGCGCCCGGAGGGGCGGTTGTCCACGACGAGCCAGCCGAGCGGTCCCTGCGCGTCCTGGATGGCGCAGGTCACGGCGCGGGCGTCCTCCGGCGCCACGCGCGGCGGCGCGTCGGGCGTGATCGCCACGCGGTCGTAGCCCAGCGCGGCGCGGAGCTGGTCGGTGACGGCGGCCGTCAGGTCGCGCGGATCGAGCTGGCCGACGATCGTCCGCGAGATCTCGCGCAGGATCGAGAGCTGGGTGACGCGCAGCGACTGCTCGGCCGCCTCGCGCCGGGCGGCCTCCTCGAGCTCGCGGGTCTTCGCGGAGAGGCGCCGCATCTCCTCCACGAGCGTCGCGACCTGGCTGCGCGCGCCGAGGTCCGCCTGGCGGCGCAGGAGCGCGCGGCGGAGGACGTCCTCCAGATCGTGGCGCGAGAAGGGTTTGATGAGGTACTCGAAGGCGCCGTGGGTGAGCGCGTGCCGGACGGTCTCGAGCGACGCGTAGGCGGTGATCATCACCACCTCGATGCTCGGATCCGCGCTCTTGACCCGGCGGAGGAGCTCGAGCCCGTCCATCTCGGGCATCTTGATGTCCATGATGACCACGTCCGGCCGGAACCGTTCCAGCTCCGCGAGCGCCGCGCGCCCGTTCTCCGCAGTCTGGATGTGGTACGCGGGCTTGAGGAGCATGCGGAGCGACTCGCGCGGGCCGAGCTCGTCGT
>JBBTPF010000140.1:0-1011 GCA_038066295.1 Candidatus Methylomirabilota bacterium
CCTTCGAGTCCGCCGAGACGACGGGCCACGACAGCGCGGGGGCGCTCGCGCGGCGGGCCGTCGAGCAGGGCTGGCCCCTCGTCGTGGCGGTCGGCGGCGACGGGACGCTCAACGAGGTCGTCAACGGGCTCGCGGACGCGGGCGGCAACTTCCGTGGGGTGCTGGGCGCGATCCCTACGGGGCGCGGGTGCGACGCGTGCCGGAACTTCGGCCTGCCGACGGACCCGCTCGCCGCGCTCGCGCGCGTGCTCGACGGGGGCGAGACGCGCGTGGACGTTTGCGCCGTCGAGTGGCCGGACGGGCGGACGCGTTACTTCCTGAATGCGGCAGGCGTCGGCTTCGACGCCGTCGTCGCGCGGCGGGCGGCCTCCCGGCGCCTGCGGGGCACCCTGCCGTATCTCCTCGCCGTGGCCGAGACGATCTGGGCGCATCGCCCGGTCCGCGCGGTGATCGAGGAGGATGGGCACGCGATCTGGTCAGGGCTGCTGACATCGGCCGTCGGCGCCAACGGCGCCCACTACGGCGGCGGGATGAAGATCGCGCCCGGGGCCGATCCGGCCGACGGTCTCCTCGATCTCGTGGTCCTGGGCGATCTCGGGCGGCTCGAATTGCTCCGCTGGCTGCCGACGGTCTATCGCGGCGGCCACCTTGCCAACCCGAAGGTCACGACGCGGCGGGCGCGGGCGATCGTCGTCAGAGCGCACGCGGCCCTCCACGTGGACGGCGAGGCGGCGGGCAACGCGCCCGTGACGATCTCGATCCGCCCGGGCGCGCTGCGGCTGCGGCGCTAACGGCGAGCGCCATGAGCGGGTCGTCACGCGGTCGTGGGGCGCCGCCTCAGGCGCGAGGCTTCAGTCCCACGACGTTGACTGCCGGGACCGGCCTCGCCAGCCCCTTCAGCGTGAGCGCGCCGATCTCCTCGGCCTCGATCAGGTCCTCCACTGCTCCCGCCACCCGCGAGGAGACGAGGATCTGCCCTTGCTTGGCCTCGCCGCAGAGGCGAGCCGCCAG
>JBBTPF010000141.1:0-3324 GCA_038066295.1 Candidatus Methylomirabilota bacterium
GAGACGGGTTGGCAGCGACCTGAACCTTCGAGCCATTCACTAGTGCATGCATCCCCCGCTCCCTCGAGATCACGACTCGGTGCTCATTACGCAACACGGATGCCAAGCTTTCGCGGGGACCTAACCGGTGGAAAAATCAGGCGATGCCATCCGGCGACGTGGGCGCGGCAAGGCGTCGGATGGGGTGGGCGCGCCCCACCCCCTACGGCCCTCGCACCACTCCGGCGTTCTCGCGGCTGAGGTTGCCCCGCCTATCGACCCGCGCTGCGGGCCCCGCAGAACACTCTCGCCTGGTGGATGACGTTGCCGGCGGTGAGCGCGTAGACGGGCGTGATCGGGCACCCGGCGGATCGCAGCGCTTTCGCCGTCCAGGTGTTGCAGGTCTTGAGCGCGTGGTATGTCTCGCGGGCGAGGTAGAAGCGGCTCCGCGGGTACTGGCCCGGCCCCAGCCGGATCGCCCCGCCCGCCTCGTCCGTCGCGTACGCCTCCTGGATGAACGCGGCCAGCTTCTCGACACCACGCCGGGAGAGCGTGATCTCGACGATCTCGCTCGCCGCGAAATAGCGCTCGGCCGGACCGCTGAACCCCGCGACGTGCAGCACGCTCGACCCCGGCCAGAGGGCCGCCTTGAGCGCCATGCCCGAGGTGCCCGCCGGCGCCATGTAGAAGTCCCGCTCGCCCCAGCCGACTTCGATGAGCTCCGACCCGGCGAAGTCGCGAAGCTGCGGCCAGAGCCCGCCGGGCACGTCCTGCCGCCGGACGACGATCCCCGTGTGCCAGCCGTGGCTCACGACCCAGACCGACGTGACGGGCTCCCCCGCGCGCGGGGGATACAGGTCGTGAACCGGACCGACACAGCCCGACGCCAGGACGGCGAGCGCGAGGAGCAGCGCGGGCAGCGCCCCGCGGCCCGGCGTCACGCGACTCGGCGCTTCGCCCACTTCTCGATCTCGACCGCGACGAAGGTCACCGCGGCGGCGGCGACCGCGGCCCGGCAGCGCATCTCAGCCCGCGGCCTCCTTCATGATGGCGACGAGCGTCGCCTCCACCTCCTCGGCGACCTGCCGGAGCTCGGGGTTCGGGTAGAGGCTGATCAGCGCCGTCGGGCTGATCGTGGCGAGCCTCGTCTTGTCGCCCTCCTCGTAGAGCGAGATGCGGCACGGGAGCGCCGTCGAGATCTCGAGGTTCGCCTCCAGGACCTTCTTGGCCTGGTGGGGATTGCAGACCTCGTAGATCCGGCACTCGCGCGCGAACGTCACGCCCTTCTCCGCCATCTTCGCCTTGAGGTCGTGGACGCCGAGGACGCCGAACTTGTGGGCCGTCACGGCCTGCTCGAGGTCCGCGGCCAGCTTGCTCAGCGACTTCTTCGACTCAACGATGCGCAGCATCGGGTTCCTCCTTTTCGTTCGAGGAGCAAATATACGTACGCCTCCGTCGACATCACAGCAAGGGGGCTGCGAGGGCCGGCCGGGGCCAACGTAGGCGATTTCCGGGGCGCCCGCAACGCGGCGCCGGCGGTCGCGGCCCGGCCTCCGCGTCTCACGCGGGGTGTGGGCGCCCCAGCGGCCCGCCTGTGGCGGGCGTGCTATCATCCGCACGTGTCGGGTCACGACGTCGCCGTGTTTCTCCGCGCCAGCCCCGTGTTCGCCGCGCTGCCCCCGAAGGAGATCCAGGCGCTCGAGCCCGTCGCGCGCGAGGAGGCCTACCGCCCGCGCGAGTACATCTTCATGGAGGGCGATCCCGCGCTCTGGTTCTGCCTCGTGCGGACCGGGCGCGTGAAGATCCTGAGACACTCGCGCACGGGCAAAGACGTCGTGCTCGAGCTCCTCGGTCCCGGCGAGCCCTTCGGCGGCGTCGCCGTCATCGAGAAGCGCCCGTATCCCGCGTCCGCCCAGGCGACCGAGGCGAGCGTCATCGTGAAGATCCCGCAGGAGCCGCTCGTCGCGATCGCCGAGCGCCACCCGTCCATCATCAAGGAGATGGCGCTCATGATCGGCCGGCGCCTCCGCGACGCCCATGCCTCGGTGAAATCGCTCGCGGTGGACCCGGTCGAGGCCCGGCTGGCCGGGACGCTCCTGCGACTCGGGCGCGAGGGAACCAGGGTGAAGCAGGGCATCGCGCTGCCCTTCCACCTGACGCGGCAGAGCCTCGCGGACATGACGGGCACCACCGTGGAGACGACGATCCGCATCATCAGCCGCTGGCTCAAGGACGGGCTCCTCCAGGACGAGGGGGGGCACTTCATCCTGAAGGATGTGGACGCCCTCACCGCGCTCGCCGAGGGCGAGGGCTGAGGCGTGTCGCTCCTGCTGCGCTGGATCCACGTCCTCGCGGCCGTCACCTGGATCGGCGGCATGCTGTTCATCGCGCTCGTGCTCGTGCCGGTGACGCGCCGCCTCGAGGACCCGGCGCTCCGCACGCGGCTCGTCCACGAGGCGGGCCTGCGCTTCCGCGCGGTCGGCTGGATCGCGTTGGGCCTGCTCGTCCTCACCGGGCTCGGCAACCTCTGGCTCTTCCCGGTCTTCCTCTCGAGCCCGCGCGTCCACGCGAAGCTCGGGCTCGTCCTCGTGGCGCTCGTCCTCGCCGTGCTCCACGACTTCGTCCTCGGCCCGCGCGCCGGCCGCCCCGGCGCCGACCCGGCGCTGCGCGTCCGCGCCTCCTGGGTCGCGCGAGTGAACGTGCTGGTCGTGCTCGCGATCGTGGCCCTGGGCCTCGCCCTCCGCGCATAGCACGATGCCGCCGCTCATCCGGCGCTACATCAAGACGAGCTTCGTCTTCCTGGTGACGGGGCTCCTCCTCGGCGGGTACGTCAGCGTCGCGGAGTTCATCCTCGGCAGCAACCCGCCGCGCCTGTGGATCACCGCCCACGTCCACCTCCTGCTCGTGGGCTTCATGCTCATGATCGTGATGGGCGTGGCGACGTGGATGTTCCCGCGGCCGGCCAAGGAGGACACCCGCTACCGGCCGGAGCTCGCGGAGGCCGTGTACTGGGTGATGACCCTCGCGACGGCGCTGCGCGCGGCGGCGGAGCTCGGCACGGGGCTCACGGGCGCGCCCGCGCTGCGCGTGCTCATGACGGTCGGCGGGCTCGGCCAGCTCGCGGGCGCCGCCCTCTTCGTGCTGAACATGTGGTGGCGGGTACGGATGCCCGCCGTCCCCCCGCCCGCGTCGCGCTGACGCCGGCGGCCCGGGCGGGTGGCCTTCCGAAACCCGTAGCTTCTGGGCGTCGTCTCGCCGCTGACCGAACGGATCGATCTCTCGCTGTGAGTGCTAGCCTGCATTATTCACGAACGATCGTCGCGTGTGACGGCGCTGCCGCGGAGC
>JBBTPF010000142.1:0-3024 GCA_038066295.1 Candidatus Methylomirabilota bacterium
GCGGCAGGTGGATGGGCACCACGCAGAGGCGGTAGTACAGGTCCTCCCGGAAGGCGCCGCGCGCGATGGCTTGGGAGAGATCCGCGTTGGTAGCGGCGATCACCCGCGCGTCCATCCGGCGGGTCGCGCTCTCCCCCACCCGCTCGCTCCGCGTCCAGCAGCGCTCGCACTTCTCGCCGCGCGCCCGGTCCACCCCGATGACGAGCCCGGGGATGTCCTGGCTCTCGTAGTGCACGCGCGAGCGCGCGGACGACTTCCCGAGATCCACGCGCGACACGATGAAGAGCGTCGGCAGGAGCTCGCGCCTGGCACGCAGGAGCGCCGGCAGGTCCTCGGGCGCCAGCGGGATCCGCACGGAGGCCTCGAGCGCGCTGCCGATCAGCTTCTCGGCGCGGGCGGTCTCGAGGGCCCTGGCCACCTCGCGCCGCACCTCGAGGAGCCGGTCCCAGTCGCGCTTGAGGGAATCGTCGAGCCATTCGCGCGGGGCTTCGGGGAACCGCTCGAGATGCACGCTGTCGGCGCGGGCCCCGGGCAGGTAGCGCCACGCCTCTTCCGTCGTGAACGCGAGGATCGGCGCCATGAGGCGGGCGAGGGCGCCGAAGATCTCGTGGCACGCGGTCTGCGCCGCGCGCCGTCGCGGGTCGTCCGCGGCCGAGGTGTAGAGGCGGTCCTTGATGATGTCGAGGTACTGCGCCGAGAGGTCCACCGCGCAGAAGTTGTGGACCGCGTGGAACACCGTGTGGAACTCGTACTCCTCGTAGGAGCGCCGCACGCGGCCGATGAGCCGGCCCAGCCGATCGAGGATCCAGCGGTCGACCTCGTCGAGCCGCGCGTACGACTGCCGGTCGCGCGCGGGCTCGAAGTCGCCGAGGTTGCCGAGAAGGAACCGGAAGGTGTTGCGAATGCGCCGGTACGCGTCGGCCAGCCGGTCCAGGATCTCGAAGGAGACCCGGATGTCCTGCGTGTAGTCCTCCGCCGCCACCCACAGGCGCAGGATCTCGGCGCCGTACTTCGGCAGGAGGTCTTCGAGGCCGATGACGTTGCCGAGAGACTTGGACATCTTCCGCCCCTCGCCGTCCACGAAGAATCCGTGGGTGATGACGGCCCTGTACGGCGGCGCGCCGCGCGTGCCGACCGCCTCGAGGAGCGAGGACTGGAACCATCCGCGGTGCTGGTCGGAGCCTTCGAGGTACATGTCCGCCGGCCAGCGCAGGTCCGGGCGCGTCTCGAGCACCGCCGCATGACTGCACCCGGAGTCGAACCACACGTCGAGGATGTCGGTCTCCTTGGCGAAGCGCTCGCCGCCGCACTTCGCGCAGCGCGTGCCGGCGGGCAGGAGCTCCCGGGCCTCGCGCGCGTACCACTCGTCGCCCCCCCGGCCCTCGCGGAAGATCTTCGCGACGTGCTCGACGACCTTCTCCTCGAGCAGGAGCGTCCCGCACGCGTCGCAGTAGAACGCGACGATCGGCACCCCCCAGACGCGCTGGCGCGAGATGACCCACTCCGGACGGTGGGCGACCATGTTGTAGATGCGCTCCTCGCCCCACCGCGGGATCCACTGGACGTCCCGCTTGATCGCCTCGAGGACCTGGGCGCGGAACCCGTGCTTGTCGAGCTCGATGAACCACTGCTCGGTGGCGCGGAAGAGCGTCGGGTTCTTGCAGCGCCAGCAGTGCGGGTACGTGTGGTCGAGCGGGCGCTCGGCGATCAGCATCCCGGCGCGCTCGAGGCGCTCGACGATCCTGGGATTCGCCTCCCAGACGGTGAGCCCCGCGAAGTGCTCCACCTCGGGGACGAACCGCCCGTCGTCGTCCACCGGGTTGTAGACGCGGAGGCCGAGGGCACGGCCGAGCTCGTAGTCCTCCTCGCCGTGGCCGGGGGCGATGTGAACGAGGCCGGTGCCGGTGTCCATCGCCACGAACGGCGCGGCCGCGATCTTCCCCGTGCGGTCGATCCACGCGTGGCGGTATTCGAGGCCCACGAGGGCGCGGCCCGCGAACCGGCCGACCTCGCGCGCGTTCCGGACGGACGCCGTCATCGCGAAGGCGTAGGCGAGCTTCGCGGCGACCACGAGCGTCTCGCCGTTCGCCTCGAGCGCGACGTACTCCTCGTCGGGGTGGACCGCGACGGCCAGGTTCGCGGGCAGCGTCCACGGCGTCGTCGTCCAGATGACGACGGACGGCTTCGGCGCGCCGGCGAGGCCCGGCAGCGGCCCGATGAGCGGGAACTTCACGTAGACCGACGTCGTCCGCTGCTCCTCGTACTCCACCTCCGCCTGGGCGAGCGCCGTCTTGCAGTACATGCACCAGTGCACCGGCTTGAGCCCCTTGTGCACGAGCCCGCGCCCGACGAAGCGGCCGAACTCGCGCGCGATGACCGCCTGGTAGGCGGGCGTCATGGTGACGTAGGGGTTCTCCCAGTCCCCGAAGACGCCGAGCCGCTTGAACTCGTTCCGCTGGATGTCGATGAAGCGGAGCGCGTACTCGCGGCAGCGCCGCCGCTTCTCCACCGGGTCCATCGCGCGCCGCACGTCCACCGTCACCGTGTCGAACCCGAGCTCCTTGTCCACCTGGTGCTCGATCGGGAGGCCGTGGCAGTCCCAGCCCGGGACGTAGACCGCGTTGAAGCCGAGCATCGCGCGCGACTTCACGATCACGTCCTTGAGGACCTTGTTGAGCACGTGGCCCAGGTGGATGTTGCCGTTCGCATAGGGCGGCCCGTCGTGGAGGATCCAGAGGGGCCGGTCGGCGCTCGCCTGGCGCAGGCGCTTGTACACCCCGAATCGCTCCCACCACTCGAGCATCCCGGGCTCGGTCTGGGGGAGGTTCGCCTTCATCGGGAAGGCCGTTTTCGGCAGGTTTAGCGTGGCCTTGTAGTCCATGACCGGGAGGGCCATGGTATCATGGCCAGGCGTTACTTCGGACCGAGGGTGGCGATGCCCTCCTTGGAGTCGATCGAGCCCTTGAACTGCTCGAGGCAATCGCGGCCGAGCAGGCCATCCACGCCGGGTTGCTCGGCGTCGTG
>JBBTPF010000143.1:0-1374 GCA_038066295.1 Candidatus Methylomirabilota bacterium
GCCTTCTACCGCAAGCCCGGAGACCCCGAGGCCTGGACGCTGACGGTCGAGGAGGTGCTGGCGAAGATCGCGTTCGCGGCGGCAAAGGGCGCGACGACGGTGCTCCTCCAGGGCGGCCACAACCCCGCGCTGCCGCTCGACTACTACCTGACCCTCGTGAGCGAGACGCGCCGGCGCTTCCCCCAGGTGACGCCGCACTTCTTCACCGCTTCCGAGATCCAGACCGTCGCGAAGGTGAGCGGCCTGACCGTGGGGGACGTGCTCGACCGGCTCTGGGCCGCGGGGCAGCGCACGCTCCCCGGCGGGGGCGCCGAGGTCCTCTCCGCGCGCGTCCGACAGCGCATCGAGCCGAAGAAGGGCGGCCCCGAGGCGTGGATCGAGGTCCACCGCGAGGCCCACCGGCGCGGATTCAAGTCCACGGCCACGATGATGTACGGCCACGTCGAGGGGCCCGACGACCTCCTGGACCACTTCGATGCGATTCGCGAGCTCCAGGACGAGCGGGGCGGCTTCACGGCGTTCGTCCCGTGGTCGTTCAAGCCGGGCCACACGCTGCTCGAGAAATGGATCAAGCAGGTGAAGGGACCGAACGCCTACCTGAGGATGGTCGCCGCCGCGCGGCTCTACCTCGACAACTTCCCCCACGTCCAGGCGTCGTGGTTCTCGGAGGGCAAGCGCGCCGGCCAGATCGCGCTCCACTTCGGCGCCGACGACTGGGGCGGGACGCTCTTCGAGGAGAACGTCCACAAGGCGGCGGACTTCGTGAACACGGTCACCGTCGAGGAGATCGTGGCCCTCATCCGTGAAGCAGGCTTCACGCCCGCCCAGCGCACGACGACCTACGAGATCGTCAAGCGCTTTTAGTGTTTCGAGGCAGAAGTTCTCGGACGAGCCGTCGGGCGGGGCCGGGGGGGTGTCCTCCCCGGAACGCGCTCCCTCGCCGCGCCCGGCGCCGGCTTGATGGGGCCACGAGATTGAGGTCCACCGCTCCGGTAAACCGCAGAAGCTACGGTTCCGGGGAGGGCACCCCCCGGCCCCGCCCGACGATGTGGTCGCCGGACTTCCGACTCAGCACACGAGCCCGGGTTCGTCATGATCGCCGCACGCGCGGGTCGGACGGCGGCACGCGGAGCGTGGCCTCGGGAGGGGTCGACGAGACCCGTTCCCGCCGCGCGGCGACGGACCCCACGTGCCGCCGTCCGCGGCGAGCCGACGATCAGACCGGGTCGATCGGCGGGATCTCGCCGATGAGCCCCTTACCGTGAGCCATCGTGAACAGCCGCTCGATCGCGGCGCGCCCGTCCCGGCCGAGCGCCAGCGTGTAGTCGTTGACGTACATGAGGACGAAGCGCCGGCAGGTCTCCTTGTCGATCC
>JBBTPF010000144.1:0-1990 GCA_038066295.1 Candidatus Methylomirabilota bacterium
CGCGCCGTACCTCCGGCTCATCGCCTTCATCATCGTCATCGCCTCGCTCGTGCAGATCGTCGAGATGGTCATCAAGAAGCTCTCCCCGGCGCTGTTTCGCGCCCTCGGGATCTACCTGCCGCTCATCACGACCAACTGCGCCATCCTGGGCCTGGCCATCTTCCAGACCAACCGGAACTACGGATTCCTCGAGGGGATCGTGTTCGCGATCGGCTCCGGGGCGGGGCTCGCGCTGGCGCTGGTCCTGATGGCCTCCATCCGCGAGAGCATCGAGCTGGCCGACGTGCCCGCGGTGGCGCAGGGGACGGCGCTCGTGCTGATGATCGCGGGCAGCCTCTCGCTCGCCTTCATGGGCTTCGCGGGGCTGCTCTCCTCGTCGTGAGCGCGCCATGACGGTGATCCTGGCCATCCTCGCCACCGCCGTGGGCTTCGCAGGCTTCGGCTACTTCATGCGCGGCCGACGGCGCGCGTGCGGCGACTGCTCGTGCGAGGCGCTCCGCGGGGGCGGCGTCTGCCGGGCGAACCCCGACCGAACGGAGTCCGAGCATGCGAAACGCTGACCGAACCGAGCCGCCGCGCTGCTCGCGGCGGGAGGTCCTGGCGCTGGGCGCCGGCGCCTTCGTGGTGGCGAGCATGTCGCTCGCTGCGCGCGGGCGCCGCGCGCTGGTGCGGCGGACGCTCCCCGTGATGGGGACCATCGCCGAGCTCGCCGTGGTGCACGGAGACGGCAGGCAGGCGCACGCCGCCATCGACGCGGCGATGGCGGCGCTGCGCCGGGTGGACGGGCTCATGACGCGCTTCTCGGAGGCCTCCGACGTCGGGCGCGCGAACCGGCTGGCCGCCGCGCGGCCGGTGGCTGTCAGCGACGCGACGGCGAGCGTGCTTCGCGAGGCGCTCGGGTGGGCGGAGGCGAGCGAGGGGGCGTTCGACCCCGCGATCGGCCGGGCGGTGCGGCTCTGGGACGTGGGCCATCGCACGGCGCCGCCACCGGCAGCGGCGGTCCGGCGTTTCGCCGGCCGGAGCTTCTATCGGGCGCTCGACCTCGACACCTGGCGCGGCGAGCCGGTCATCCGCTTCACCGATCCGGACGTCGAGCTCGATCTCGGCGGCATCGCCAAGGGCTATGGTGTCGACCGCGCCGTGGACGCCCTGCGGCGCGCGGGGATCGGGCAGGCGATCGTGAACGTCGGGGGGGATCTCTACGCCCTCGGCGGGGCCGAGGACGGCGGCCCGTGGAAGATCGGCATCCAGTCGCCCGACGACCCAAGCCGGCTCGAGGCCGAGCTCGACGTCCGCGACGCGGCTGTCGCGACCTCCGGCGATTATCTGCAGCTCTTCCGCCACGGCGGGCGGCGCTATCACCACCTGCTCGACCCGACGACCGGCGCGCCCCGGCGCACCCCGGTCCGCAGCGTCACGGTGACGGCCGGCGCCTGCCTCACGGCGGACGCCGCGGCGACGGCCGTCTTCGGCATGGCGCCCGAGCGCGCCGCGCGGGTGCTCGCGGCCCGCGCCGCGGAGGCGCGGATCGTCAGCACGATCGCGGGGGACGCGTGAGCCGGACATCGCACGGAGGAGGGCTCCGATGACAACCGACACCGGTGGCGACAGCTCGATGATCGGCACGAGGGATCAGGCTCAGGAGGCGCACCGCAAGATCCAGCAGGCGACGAAGGGGATCGCGGGCGCGAAGACCCTCGTCGAGCTCCTGCAGCGCCTGCACGAGCTCCGCCTGCTGATCGCGCCCCACTTCACGGACGAAGAGAGGCCGGACGGGTTCTTCGATCTCATCCGCGCCCGGTCGGCCCGGCATCTCGGCGCGGTCAAGCAGCTCGAGAACGAGCACCAGGCGCTCCTCGGCGCGATCGACGGGCTCGCCGAGCAGGCGCGGGCCTGCCTCGCGGGCCCCGTCGCCCACATCCTGAAAGAGGCCGCCGATCTCGCGCGGCGGATGCACGAGCACGAGGCCCGCGAGGACACGCTGCTCGGC
>JBBTPF010000145.1:0-8831 GCA_038066295.1 Candidatus Methylomirabilota bacterium
CTATCGCGGCCGGCAGCTCGCGACGTGGATCTACCGGAAGTCGGTCTTCGACCTCGAGGCGATGACCGACCTCCCCAAGGAGTTCCGCGCGAGCCTGGCCGAGCGCGCGGTCATCGAGGTCCCGGAGCCCGAGCGGGTGACGCCGTCGCAGGACGGGAGTCAGAAGCTCGTCTTCTGTCTCGCCGGCGGGAGCCGCATCAGCTCCGTGCTCATCCCCGACGACGACCGGATCACGCTCTGCGTGTCCACCCAGGTGGGGTGTGGCTTCCAGTGCCTCTTCTGTCTGACCGGGGTCATGGGGCTCGAGCGGAATCTCACCGCCGGCGAGATCGTGGGGCAGGTGCTCGCCGCCAACCGGCTGCTCGCCCCGGACCGGCGCGTGACCCACATCGTCTTCATGGGCATGGGAGAGCCCCTCGCCAACTACGCCGCGGTCGTGACGTCGCTCCGGATCCTGACCGACGCGAAGCTCGGCGTGGGCTACTCGCCGCGGCGGATCACCGTCTCGACGGTGGGCCTGGTGCCCGGGATCGAAAGGCTCGGGCGCGAGAATCTCAAGGTGAACCTGGCCATCTCGCTCCACGCGGCCAGCGACGAGGTGCGGGCGAAGCTCATGCCCGTGAGCCGTTCCTTCGACCTCGCCGCACTGATGGCGGCGCTCCGGAAGTACCCGCTTGCCCCGCGCCAGCGGATCTTCTTCGAGTACGTCATGCTCGACGGCGTCAACGACTCGCCCGAGGACGCGAAGCGGCTGGTCACGCTCCTCCGCGGCCTCCGCGCCAAGGTCAACCTGATCCCGTTCAACGACTGGGAGGGGGCCCCGTTCCAGCGGCCGCCGCTCCCGCGGATCCTCGCCTTTCAGTCCATCCTCATCGACGCCGGGGTCACGACGACCGTGCGCTGGAGCAAGGGCGAGGATATCGGCGCCGCCTGCGGCCAGCTCAGCGAGCCGGTCGCGGCGTGAGCCCGCGGACGGTCGCCTTCGCCACGCTGGGCTGCCGCCTCAACCAGGTGGACACGCAGCAGCTCCAGGCACTGCTGGAGGCGCGCGGGTTCAGGACGGTGCCGTTCGAGGAGCCCGCCGACGTCGTCGTGGTGAACACGTGCACGGTGACGGCGCGCGCCGAGTTCTCCGACCGCCAGGCGATCCGCCGCGCCGCCCGCTCGAGCCCCGGCGCGCGGCTCGTGGTGACGGGCTGCTGGGCGCAGACAAATCCGGGTGACGTGGGCGGGCTGCGCGAGGTCCATCTCGTCGTCGGCAACGCCGACAAGCCACGCCTGGCCGACCTCCTCGACGATCTCCCGGCCGAGAAGATCCAGGTCTCGGACATCGCGGCAGAGCGGACGCTCCCGGCCGTGTCGCCGGCGCGGGTCACCGGCCGCTCGCGCGCCTTCCTCAAGATCCAGGACGGCTGCCGGCACCGGTGCGCGTTCTGCATCGTGCCCCGGGCCCGCGGGCAGAGCCGGAGCCTCGAGCCCAAGGTGGCGCTCGACCAGGCCCGGCTCCTCGTGGAGGCGGGCCATCCGGAGATCGTGCTGACGGGCGTGGATCTCGGCCGCTACGGCGCCGATCTCGTCCCGCGGACGACGCTCGCCGCGCTGGTGCGAGACCTCGTGGAGATCCCCGGGCTCAGATGGGTGCGCCTTTCCTCGGTGCTGCCGGCGTACTTCACGCCGGATCTGCTCGAGGTCGTGACGTCGTCGCCCGTGATCGCGCCGCATTTCCACATTCCGCTCCAGAGCGGCAGCGACCGCGTGCTGCGGCTGATGCGGCGGCCCTACAGCGTCCTGATGTACCGGAGGCTGGTCGAGCGCCTGGCCGCCGCGATTCCCTCGCTCGGTCTCGGCGCCGACGTCATCGCGGGGTTCCCCGGCGAGACGGACTGCGACTTCGGCGAGACGGTCGCCCTGATCGAGGCGCTGCCGCTTTCGTATCTCCACGTGTTTCCGTACTCGGCGCGGCGGGGGACCGAGGCGGCAAGGCTCGCGAGCGCCGTGGACCCGCGGACGATCGCCCGGCGGAGCCGCACGCTCCGCGAGCTCGCGCGCGCCAAGAGCCTCGCGTTCCGTCGCGGGCTCGTCGGGAGCCTTCAGGAGGCGCTGGTCCTCGAGACCCGCGACCGCGCCACCGGCCGGCTCGCCGGCCTCACCGGCAATTACGTCGAGGTGCTGTTCGAGGGCCCGGACGCCCTCAGGCGTGGACTCACCCGGGTCCGCGTCACGGACGCCGAGCGAGACCGCACACTGGGGGAGATCGCGTGACCATGGCTTCGCGAGGCAGCGAGGGCGCCATCGGCATCATCGGCGGAAGCGGACTCTACGAGCTCGAAGGACTCACCGAGGTCCGGTGGCGCCGCGTGCGCACGCCCTTCGGCGACCCGTCCGACGCCTATTGCACCGGCCGATTCGGCGCGCGCCGGGTGATCTTCCTGCCGCGCCACGGCCGGGGTCACCGGATCATGCCCAGCGAGCTGAACCCCCGCGCGAACATCTGGGGGCTCAAGTCGCTGGGCGCGGAGTGGGTCATCTCGATCTCGGCGGTCGGGAGCATGAAGGAGGCGATCCGGCCCCTCGACATCGTCGTCCCGGATCAGTTCTTCGACATGACGAAGCGGCGCGTGTCGTCGTTCTTCGGCGGCGGGATCGTCGCCCACGTCGGAATGGCCGAGCCCGTGTGCCCGGTTCTGGCGACGGCGCTCGAGAAAGCGGCGCGCCAGACGGGCGCGACGGTGCACCGCGGCGGCACGTACATCTGCATCGAGGGGCCCCAGTTCTCGACGAAGGCGGAGTCCAGGATCTACCGCGGTTGGGGCGTGGACGTGATCGGCATGACGAACATGCCGGAGGCGAAGCTGGCGCGCGAGGCGGAGCTCTGCTACGCCACGCTGGCGCTGGCGACGGACTACGACGTCTGGCACGAGACCCACGAGCCGGTGTCGGTCGAGGCGGTGATCCAGAACCTGCTCAAGAACGTCGCGACGGCGAAGGACGTGCTCCGGGGTGTGATCCCGACCATCGGGCCGCCGCGGGCCTGCGAGTGCCCGAGCCTCCTCAAGAACGCGGTGATCACGAGCCCGAAGGCGTTCTCGCCGAAGGCGCGGAAGAAGCTCGCACTCCTGCTCGACAAGTACTTTCCAGCCAAGGGAGGAAGGCGTGGCTGACCTGCTCGTCGTCGGCTCGGTGGCGCTCGACAGCGTCGAGACGCCCTTCGGCAAGGTGCGCGAGGTCCTCGGTGGCTCGGCGACCTACTTTTCCTACTCGGCGAGCTTCTTCACCCAGGTGCGGCTGGTCGCGACGGTCGGCGAGGACTTCCCCGAATCGCACCTGCGCCTGCTCGCGGATCGCGGCGTGGACCTCGAGGGGCTCCAGGCCTCCAAGGGCCGGACCTTCCGCTGGATCGGCCAGTACGGCTACGACCTGAACGAGGCGAGGACGCTCGAGACCCAGCTGAACGTGCTCGCGGACTTCCGGCCGAAGCTCGGTGACGGACTCGAGCGCACGCCCTTCCTGTTTCTCGCGAACATCGACCCCGACCTCCAGCTGGACGTGCTCCGCCAGATGAAGGAGCGCCCGCGGCTCGTCGCGCTCGACACGATGAACTTCTGGATCCAGGGCAAGCAGGAGGCCCTGCGGCGGGTCCTCGAGAAGGTGGACGTCGTCACGATCAACGACGGCGAGGCGCGCCAGCTCGCGAGCGAGCCCAACCTGATCCGAGCGGCGCGCGCGATCTCGGCCATGGGCCCGCACACGGTCGTCGTCAAGCGGGGCGAGTACGGCGCCCTCATGCTCGCGGACGGCAACTTCTTCTTCGTGCCGGCGTACCCGCTCGAGTCCGTCTATGACCCGACGGGCGCCGGCGACACGTTCGCGGGCGGTTTCATGGGCTACCTCGCCGCGCAGGAGCGGATCGACGCCGCGGCGATGCGACGCGCCGTGGTGTATGGTTCCGTCATGGCGTCGTTCACCGTGGAGGACTTCTCCCTCAAGCGGCTGACGCGGCTCAAGCCCGCCGACATCGCCGACCGTTACGCCGCGTTCCACGACCTGATCCGCCTGGAGCCGTAGAGACCGCGGGGGCGAACGGTGGAGAGGGACGCGATCCGGAAGCTGCTCGAAGACCTTCAGGCGGGACGCGTGAGTGTCGAGGGCGCGGTGACGCGGCTGCGCGATCTCCCGTACGAGGACCTCGGGTTCGCGAAGGTGGACCACCACCGGGCGCTGCGAGCCGGGGCGGCCGAGGCCGTCTTCTGTTCCGGCAAGACACCGGAGCAGATCGTCGCCATCGTGAAGCGGCTCGCCGCCCACCACACGAACGTCGTCGCGACCCGCGCCGGCGCCGACGTCGCGGCCGCCGTCGCGGCGGCCGAGCTCCCGCACGCCTGGCACCCCGCGGCGCGCGTCCTGATCGTGCGGCCCGAGCCGGCCGACGGCGTCGGGCTCATCGCCGTCGCGGCGGCGGGAACCTCCGATCTGCCGGTGGCCGAGGAGGCGGCGCTGGTCGCCGAAGCGCTCGGCAATCGGGTGGAGCGGGTCTACGACTGCGGCGTCGCGGGCCTCCACCGGCTCCTGCACCACTACGATCTCCTCGCCGAGGCCAACGTCATCATCGCCGTCGCCGGGATGGAGGGCGCCTTGCCGAGCGTGATCGGCGGCCTCGTGGACCGCCCGGTCATCGCGGTGCCGACGAGCGTCGGTTACGGCGCCTCCTTCGGCGGGATCGCGGCGCTCCTCGCCATGCTGAACTCGTGCGCGCCCGGCGTGTCGGTCGTGAACATCGACAACGGCTACGGCGCCGCGCACCAGGCCAGCCAGATCAATCGGTTGATCGCCAAGGTCCGCTGATGGTGCGGGACGTGCGGCTTTCATCGGGGGAGGGGTCGGGGCAGCCCTGCTCGACCACGACCGCAGACTCCGCGCACCGATCGTTTCCTTGCTCGGGGCGCCACGACGCTGACTCCACGGGTCTCCCGGAGCTGCCCCGACCCCTCCCCCGATGAAGATCGCGTATTTTGATTGTGCGAGTGGGGCGGCGGGCGACATGATCGTGGCCGCCCTGGTGGACGCCGGCGTGCCGCTCGACGCGCTGCGCGCCGAGCTCAAGAAGCTCCCGCTCCACGGCTGGGACCTGGTCGCGCGCGAGGTGCGGAGGGGGGCGTTTCGCGCCACGAAGGTGGACGTCGAGATCGACCACGACGCCCACCAGTCCCATCACCGCGACCTCGGTGACGTCCTCGCGATCCTCGAGGGGGGCTCGCTCGATCCCGCCATCGGGGAGAAGGCGGCGAGGATCTTCACGCGCCTGGCCGACGCCGAGGCGCGGGCCCACGGCTCGACGCGGGAGGCCGTCCACTTCCACGACGTCGGCGCCGTCGATGCGATCGTGGATGTCACGGGCGGTGTCATCGCGCTGAGCCTCCTCGGCGTCGAGGCCGTTCACGTATCCGCGCTGCCGCTCGGCGGCGGCTTCGTGGCCGGGCCGCACGGGAAGATCCCGGTCCCCGGCCCCGGCACGGCCGAGCTGCTGCGCGGCTTTCCCGTCGTGGACACCGGCGTGCACGCCGAGCTGGTCACGCCGACGGGGGCGGCGATCCTGACGACCCTCGCCGCGTCCGCCGGGCGGATGCCGGCGATGACCGTGAGCGCGGTGGGGTACGGCGCCGGGACGATGGACCTGCCCGAGACCCCGAACGTCCTGCGCTGCTTCGTGGGGGAAACGGCGGCGGCAGGCGGCGACGAGACCGTCCTCCAGGTGGAGACGACGATCGACGACATGTCGCCGCAGCTGTACGAGCCGCTGGTCGAGCGGCTCTTCGAGGCCGGGGCGCTCGACGTGTTTCTCCAGCCGGTCATCATGAAGCGCGGCCGGCCGGGGGTCGTGGTGACCGCGCTCTGCCTCCACGAGCGGCTCGACGCGATCTCGCGCACGCTCTTCGAGGAGTCGCCGACGATCGGCGTCAGGTGGTCGGAGTGGCGGCGGGCCCGGCTCGCGCGGGAGATCGTCACGTTGACGACGGCTTACGGCGCCATCCCGTTCAAGGTCTCCCGCCTCGGAGGCCGCGTCGTCACGGTCACCCCGGAGTTCGCCGACGTCGCCCGCATCGCCCGGGAGAAATCGCTGCCGGTTCGGGAGGTTCTCGACCAGGCGCGGGCCGAGGGGCGGCGCCTCCTTCACGATTGACAGGCCGGCGGCGAAGTCTTAGTCTCTGACCCGCTCCCAGACATCGGGGCCTCCCTCAAACCGCCGAATCCCGGAGGACGAGTCGTGAAACTGCCAGTCAAGATGACGATCAACGGCCAGAGCGTTAGCCACGAGGTCGAGCCGCGCCTGCTCCTGGTCCACTACATCCGCGAGGTCGTCGGGCTCACCGGGACGCACGTGGGCTGCGACACGAGCCAGTGCGGGGCGTGCACCATCCTCATGAACGGCCAGGCGGTCAAGGCGTGCACGCTGTTCGCGGTCCAGGCCGACGGCGCCTCGATCATGACGATCGAGGGCCTCGCGAAGAACGGCGAGCTGCACCCGATCCAGATGGGCTTCTGGGAGAAGCACGGGCTCCAGTGCGGGTTCTGCACGCCCGGGATGATCCTGGCCGCCCACCAGATGCTCGAGCGGTACCCGAGGCCCTCGGAGGAGCAGATCCGCCACCAGCTCGAGGGCAACCTGTGCCGGTGCACGGGCTACCACAACATCGTCAAAGCGATCCAGTGGGCCGCGGACAACATGGCCGGAAAGAAGTGAGGGGACGCCATGGCCGTCACTGAAGAGCGTCTGTTCGGTAAGGCGATCAAGCGGCGCGAGGACCCGCGCTTCATCACGGGCCGCGGCACGTACGTGGACGACGTGAAGCTCCCCGGCATGACGTACGCCGCGTTCGTGCGGAGCCCGCACGCCCACGCGAGGATCCGAGCCATCGACGTCGCTCCGGCGAAGGCGCACCCGGGCGTGGTGGCGGTGTTCACCGGCAAGGACATGACCGGCGTGAACTCGCTGCCGTGCGGCTGGGACCTCCGCAAGGAGAAGAACATCCCCGGCGTGATCCAGGATCTGGCGATGGTGCCGCACATGCCCCTGACCTCTGACGTCGCCCGGCACGTGGGCGACCCGGTCGCGGTGGTGATCGCGGAAAGCCAGGTGGCGGCGGTGGACGCAGCCGAGAAGGTCCGGGTCGACTGGGAGCCGTTGTCCTCCGTCACGGCGACGGAGAAGGCGGTCCAGCCGGGCCAGCCGCAGGTCCACGCCGGAGCGGTCGGGAACGTCGCCTTCAAGTGGGCGCTCGGCGACAGCGGCGCGACCGACGCGGCCTTCAAGGCCGCCGCGGTGACCGTGAAGAAGCGCATCGTCAACCAGCGTCTCGTGGCCAACGCCATGGAGCCGCGCGCCTGCGTGGCCCGGTTCGACGCGGCCACCGGCGACCTCACGCTCTGGGTGACCTCCCAGAACCCGCACGTCCACCGCCTCCTGATGTGCGCCTTCGTCCTGGGCATCCCGGAGCACAAGGTCCGGGTCATCGCCCCCGACGTGGGCGGCGGGTTCGGATCCAAGATCTTCCTCTACAACGAGGAAGTCGTCTGCTCCTGGGCCTCCCGCCAGATCCAGCGGCCCATCCGGTGGACCGCCAGCCGGCGCGAGGCGTACCAGACCGACGCGCAGGGGCGCGACCACGTGACCGACGCCGAGATCGCGCTGTCGCGCGAGGGCAAGATCCTGGGCCTGCGCGTGAAGACCGTCGCCAACCTCGGCGCTTACCTGTCGACGTTCGCGCCGGCGGTGCCCACGTTCCTCTACGGCACTCTGCTCAACGGTGTCTACACGATCGGCGCCATCCACGTCGAGGTGACCGGGGTGTTCACGAACACCACCGCGGTCGACGCCTACCGCGGCGCCGGCCGGCCCGAGGCGTGCTACGTCGTCGAGCGGATCGTCGAGGCGGGCGCCCGCGCCCTCGGCATGGACGTGGCGGAGCTCCGCAAGAAGAACTTCATCCCGAAGTTCTCGGGCGCCTTCCAGACGCTGGTGGCGGTGTCCTACGACAGCGGCGACTACGCGGCGGCCTTCGACAAGCTCCTCCAGATGTTCGACTACAAGAAGTTCCGGGCCGAGCAGGCGGAGGCTCGCCGGCAGGGGCGGCTGCTCGGCGTCGGGTTCTCGACGTACATCGAGGCCTGCTCGATCGCGCCCTCGAAGCTGGTGGGCGCGCTGGGCGCCGGGGCGGGCCTCTACGAGTCCGGCAAGGTGCGGGTGCACCCGACGGGGATGGTGACCGTGTACACCGGATCGCACTCGCACGGCCAGGGGCACGAGACCACCTTCGCCCAGCTCGTGGCCGACGAGCTCCAGATCCCCATCGAGCAGGTGGAGATCGTCCACGGCGACACCGGCGCTGTCCCCTTCGGCATGGGGACCTACGGGAGCCGGTCGGCGTCCGTCGGCGGCACGGCCATCCACATGTCGATCGACAAGATCAAGGAGAAGGGGAAGAAGATCGCGGCGCACCTGCTCGAGGCCTCGCCCAACGACATCGAGTACGCAGGCGGCCAGTTCCACGTGAAGGGCGCGCCGGGTAAGGCCGTCCCGTTCGGCGCGGTCAGCCTCACCGCCTACGTGCCGCACAACTATCCCGAGGGGCTCGAGCCCGGGCTCGAGGAGACGAGCTTCTACGACCCGGCCAACTTCTGCTTCCCGTTCGGTGCCCACGCCTGCGTGGTCGAGATCGACCGCGACACCGGCCACGTGAAGATCCTGCGTTACGTGGCCGTGGACGACGTCGGCAACGTCATCAACCCGATGATCGTGGACGGCATGGTCCACGGCGGCATCGCCCAGGGCGTCG
>JBBTPF010000146.1:0-2409 GCA_038066295.1 Candidatus Methylomirabilota bacterium
CAGGAAGAACGTCTACCGCATCACCTTCAACGAGATCACCGAGCGCGCGGTCAAGACGGCGTTCGCGAAGCCCGGAAAGATCGACCTCAAGAAGGTGGACGCGCAGCAGGCGCGCCGCGTGCTCGACCGGCTCGTCGGCTACAGTCTCTCGCCGCTGCTCTGGGAGAAGGTCCAGCGTGGCCTGTCGGCCGGGCGTGTCCAGTCGGTCGCGGTGCGGCTGATCGTGGACCGCGAGCGGGAGATCCAGGCGTTCGTGTCGGTCGAGTACTGGTCGCTGCACGCGCGGCTGGCCGCGAAGCTGCCGCCGGAGTTCACCGCCACCCTCAAGGAGGTCGGCGGCGAGAAGGCCGCGCTTGCCGACGAAGCCGGGACGCGCGCGCTGATGGCGTCGCTCGACGGCGCGCGCTTCGTCGTCGAGTCGGTCACGCGCGGCGAGCGCCGCCGCAATCCCGCCCCGCCGTTCATCACCTCGACGCTCCAGCAGGAGGCGGCGCGCAAGCTCGGCTTCACGGCCAGGAAGACGATGACGGTGGCGCAGCAGCTCTACTAGGGCATCGACCTCGGGTCCGAGGGGGCCGAGGGTCTCATCACCTACATGCGCACCGACTCGGTGCGCGTGGCGCGCGAGGCGCAGGCGGAGGCGCGCGCCTGGATCGTGGCGCGCGTGGGCCGCGAGTACGTGCCGGACGCGCCCCCGGCATACCGCTCGCGCGGCAGCGCCCAGGAAGCGCACGAGGCGATCCGCCCCTCCGAGATCCGGCACGACCCCAGGAGCGTGGCCCGCTTCCTCACCAAGGACCAGCTCGCGCTCTACCGGCTCATCTGGGAGCGCTTCCTGGCGAGCCAGATGATGCCCGCGGTGTACGACACCGTGGGCGCCGATATCGGAGCCACGCGCGCCTCTCTCAGGCCACGCTGCCTCTTCCGCGCGCAGGGGGCCGTGCTCAAGTTCAAGGGGTTCACGGCGGTGTACGAGGAGAGCCGCGAGGACGACGCCGCGCCCGCCGACGAGGACGCCGAGGGCGCGATGCCGCAGCTCCAGACGGGCGAGGTGCTGCGTCTCCTCGCCCTCGACCCGAGGCAGCACTTCACCCAGCCGCCGCCGCGCTACACCGAGGCGTCGCTCATCAAGGCGCTCGAGGAGCTCGGCATCGGCCGCCCGTCCACGTACGCCTCGATCCTCGGCACGATCATCAACGAGCGCGGGTACGTCCATCGCGAGCGCAGGGCCCTCGTCCCGACGGAGCTCGGGATGGCCGTGACCGACAAGCTGAAGCCGTACTTCCCGGAGATCATGGACGTCGAGTTCACCGCGCAGATGGAGGACCACCTCGACAAGATCGAGGAAGGGACCTGGAAGTGGGCGGACGTCGTCCAGGAGTTCTACGCTCCGTTCAAACGCGATCTCGATCGGGCGCGGAAGGAGATGGGCAACGACAAGGCCGGCGTCGAAATCGGCGAGGACTGCCCGGAGTGCGGCGAGCCCCTGCGGAAGCGGCGCGGGCGCTTCGGGGAATTCATCACCTGCTCGGCGTACCCCGAGTGCAAGTACAAGCGCAACCTGAACGGCGGCGAGCGGCCCGAGGACCAGCCGACGGAGGAGACCTGCCCGACGTGCGGCAAGCCGATGGTCATCAAGCACGGGCGCTTCGGGAAGTTCATCGCGTGCTCGGGCTATCCGGAGTGCAAGACCACCAAGCCCGTCACGCTCGGGATCGCGTGCCCCGAGCCCGGCTGCCCGGGCCAGCTCGTCGAGCGGCGCTCCAGGCGCGGGCGGATGTTCTACGGCTGCTCGGCGTATCCGAACTGCAAGTTCGTCGTGTGGCAGCGGCCCGTCGCGGAGCCGTGCCCGAAATGCGGCGCGCCGTTCGTCACGGAGCGCGCGGTGCGCGGCCGTGTGCTGCGGCGGTGCGCGCGTGCGGGGTGCGACTTCGAGCGGGAGGCCGAGACCACGGTCGCATGAACGATCCGCTGTCGGCGTTCCTGCGGTACCTCTCGCTGGAGAAGGACGCCTCGCCGCACACGCTCCGGGGCTACCGGAGCGACCTCCTCGAGTTCGGGAGATTCCTCGGGCCGTCGAGCGCGCTCGACGGCGTCGATCAGCGCACGGTGCGGGCGTACCTGGCCCACCTCCACGGACGCGGCCTCGGCGCGGCCTCGGTCGCGCGGAAGCTCGCCGCGCTCAGGAGCTGGTTCCGCTTCCTCGTGCGGCGCGGCGTGCTCGCGAAGAACGCCGCGCGCGAAGTCCGGGGCCCGCGGCTCCCGAGGAAGCTCGTCTCCTTCCTCCCCATCGACGAGGCGACGGCGCTCGTCGAGGCCAAGGCGGTGGGCGGCGACGCGCGGGCGCGCGACGTCGCGATCCTCGAGCTCCTCTACGCCACGGGGCTGCGCGTGTCCGAGCTCGCCGGG